>JBAZOX010000241.1:0-4018 GCA_041648535.1 Desulfobacteria bacterium
CTTCAGTATCCCGCGTTCCTTTAAAGCCTCCAAAACGAGAGAAATATTCCCCTGCTGTAAATAGCGAACCCCGCCATGAATAAGTTTGGTACTCCGACTAGAAGTCCCGACAGCAAAATCACTTTGTTCAAGAAGTACGACCCTGAAGCCGCGAGATGCAGCTTCTACCGCAATTCCTAAACCTGTAGCGCCCCCGCCAATCACAATAAAATCCCACTCTTGAGCAGAATCGGCAATTCTCCCAAGCATTTCTTCTCTGTTCATCATTACTCCTATGGTTTTTATAAGCAGAGATTATTGAACAAAAAAAGAGGTACTAGTTCAGTAAGTCGGTAACTTTTTTAAGTTTAGCAAAAGTTGTTTCATAATTCAATCCCCTATGTCTTTAAAGGTGATTAAATTCGAAAATAAAGTTGCCCGGATTTAATATAATATCTTTTTTTGAATCAAATGAATTTGGATAGAAGAATTGCCAAACCGGACATTTTAAAATGCCATTGACATTAGTCTAATTTCACCTTGCTTTGAAGTGAAAATAGGTTTATTCTTTAAGAAGATAATCCTTCCAAATCGGGAGGGTTTTCTATTGAAAAGGAGGAAAATAGAATGGATATAAACGTGTTGGGAATCTGTGGGAGTCCGGTTAAAGGTGGGAACACAGAGCATTTCTTAAAAGAGGCGATCAAGTCTGTAGAGGGCTTAGAGTCTGTCAAGACAGAAACGATTACCCTGGCAGGGAAGGATATCAAGGACTGTGTACATTGCAACTGGTGTTTGAGAAAACAAGAAGTGGGAAAGTTCTGCGCTATAGAAGATGATATGGTGGGTATTTTTCCCAAAGTCCTCGACGCCGATGTACTCCTCATAGCCACTCCTGTATATGTGGCTAGGGCCTCTGGACACCTTGCTAAGGTATTGGATAGACTTAGGGTATTTGCATTTGGTAAGGTGTATGAAGGTAAGCTGAAAGATAAGGTAGGGGGAGCTTTAGCAGTTGCATGGATGAGGCACGGGGGTGTGGAGACCTCGCTACTTAGTATTGACTACTTCTTCCTTGGCTTTGAAATGATACCAGCTACTGTGCATCACCCTGGGGTATTATTTGGTGCAGGTGGGGTGTCCAGCCTTGGGGGTACCGGAAAATTTGATCCTAAAGATAAACTTGGCATATTAAAGGATGAATGGGGATTAAATGGAGCCAGGGCTCTTGCTGGACGGGCAGTGGAATTGGCAAAAATAATAAAGGCCGGTAAAAAGGCATTAAGAATTTAGCCAACTGCTTCCAAGCTGTCCACAGGCGGCAAGGATATCAAAGCCTCTGCTGGCTCTGATGATGGAAGTGTAATTAGAATCAATCAAGACCTGTTGGAACCTGTTTATTACATCATTATGAGGTCTTTTATACTCAGAGGCAGGGTACTCATTAAAAGGGATTAGGTTAACCTTGCATCTTATACCTTTGAGGATCTTTATCAACCGTTTTGCATCACTCAGAGAATCGTTTATTCCCTTGATCAAGATATATTCAAAAGTAATTTTTTTCCTGGGAGGAAGAGGAAATTCATGGCAAGCCTTTAACAGCATTTCCAGCGGATATTTCCTGTTAATAGGCATCAGATAATTCCTTGTAGTGTCTTCTGTGGCATTGAGGGACACAGCCAGACTTACTTGAATATCTTTCCCCAACCTCTTTATCTCTGGCACTAAACCCGCAGTGGATAGGGTTACCTTTCGAGAGGAGAACTGCAGTCCGTTAGGATCGGTAATTATACGAAGAGCCTTCAATGTGCTGTTGTAATTTGCCAGGGGTTCACCCATCCCCATTAATACAAGGTTAGATACCCTTTCATTATTTGGTAAAGAGCCCTTGATGCAGCAGATTTGATTAATTATCTCTGCCACCCCGAGGTTTCTTATAAACCCTCCTCTTCCTGTTAAACAAAACTTGCACCCCAAGGCACAACCAACCTGTGTAGAAATACATAGAGTCAATCGATCTGCTTCAGGTATGAGAACACTCTCGATTAAGTTTCCATCTTCGAGTTTAAAGAGATACTTTCGAGTCCCATCATTTGAATTAACCTCTTTGACCGAATTCAATATACTGATATAAGATGCTTTGCTTAGTTTTTCCCTGAGTTTTTTCGAAAGGTTGGTCATATCATCAAATGAAGTGGCGGCACGTTGATAAAGCCATCTGACTATTTGAGCGGTTCTATATTTGTCCTCACCTAAATTCAGAAGTAGGCTTTCTATATCATCCGGTGTTAAGTTTTTTATATCTATCTCATTTGGCATACTTAAATTTGCCCTAAAAAACTCAATAATCAAATATCTCTAAGGCATTGAAGAAATATGAAATTTCGAAGGTAGCGGTTTCCGGGGAATCCGAACCGTGAACGATATTCTTCTCTATACCAGAAGCAAACGCTTTTCTGATAGTTCCTTCCTCTGCCTTTTCTGGATTTGTGGCACCCATTATTTGACGGTTCTTCGCTATGGCATTTTCCCCTTCCAGCACCATCACTACTGCTGGGCCAGAAGACATAAAATCAGTCAGGCTATCATAAAATCCCTTATCCTTATGCACATCATAAAATCCCTCCGCCTCTCTCTTATTCATCCATAACATCTTCATGGCTACGACTCTCAGACCATTATTCTCAAATCTCTTGATAACCTCTCCAATTACCCTCTTTTTTACCCCATCGGGTTTAATAATTGATAGTGTTTTTTCCATTAACCCTCCTGATCAAAAATGAATGTTTTTTGCATATCTAAATTCCTTTTCTTGTATCATCATGAAATGTTTCTGTCAATACAAACGCTTGTGGAATAGAAAAAGAGTTCTGAAAAAGCCCCCCCTCTTATTCCTGTTTGTATAGTTGCCCAATAATCTATTCAAGCCTGTGCAAGTTATTGGCTGATTTATAAAAATCTGCCAGAATACCCCGTTCTGTGAACGGGGATGAATGGCAGCCCGCAGCGAAGCGGAGGCAATATTGTTTTTCTTTTGACCCAGATGCCCCGCCCTGTGGGCGGGGTAATTCACTCGGCTGTAGTCAATTAACCGAGAGTGATAATGGTGAATCAACCATCAGGGGTGTTTCTCCCTAAAGACGTACTTATTTCAGATTTTAGCAAAGAATTCTTGACAGAATATTCAAATGTGATATATGTAAAAAATTAATTATATGGGTTTAGTTGATAAATTTTGTAGGGGTTTTGGATACTTTTTTATTAATAAAAGAAGAGTATCATAGGAAAGAACTGGAAAAAGTACTAATTATAATAAAAATAGCAAATAAAACAAAAAATTGATCTTTATCCATAACTAGGGTGTTTTTCCTGGAAAAAATTGGTCTTGCTTTTATAAGTAAATATTGTTATTTTAACTGTTTATGCTGGCGTAGCTCAATTGGTAGAGCAGCTGACTTGTAATCAGCAGGTTGCGGGTTCAAGTCCCATCGCCAGCTCCATATAAAAGCAATATTTGGTCATTAGTAGAGGTTATAATTAAGTCAAGAATAACTAAAAGACTAATCATAGATTAAATAGCTGATGGCTGAAATTGGGGAGAGGTTCCCGAGCGGCCAAAGGGAACAGACTGTAAATCTGTCGGCGATGCCTTCGGAGGTTCGAATCCTCCCCTCTCCACCATGAGCGACTGTTATTTTTAAGGTTTTTGCGGGAGTAGCTCAGTTGGCTAGAGCGTCAGCCTTCCAAGCTGAGGGTCGCGGGTTCGAATCCCGTTTCCCGCTCCATTTCTAAGCCCGCGTAGCTCAGTGGTGGAGCGCTTCCTTGGTAAGGAAGAGGTCACCGGTTCAATCCCGGTCGTGGGCTCCAGTACGTACTTATATATAAGATATATGTCCCAGTTACATTTTTGTGGTCAGGGACGAGGAGGAGGATACAGGCATGTCAAAGAAGAAGTTTGAGAGGACTAAGCCGCATGTTAATATAGGTACAATAGGTCATGTTGATCATGGTAAGACGACATTGACTTCAGCCATAACCA
>JBAZOX010000242.1:0-4008 GCA_041648535.1 Desulfobacteria bacterium
TTCACCTCTCTTGATCTTAAGGTTTACACCATCAACGGCCTTCACTACAGTTTCTTTCCCAGAAAAAAACCCCTCCCTAATAAAGAAGTATTTCTTCAAATTATTCAGAACTACAAGGTTGTCAGACATAAGAGTTTCTGCTGCCTCTATGTTGGGGATAGGTGACTTTAAAATTTTACATCTATTGTATAGCGTTTGCAAGTGCTATTTAGGCGGCAATCTGAAAAGATTTATCGGTGAGGTTCATAAAAGGATTGAGAGCTGGATTGAATTTCCAGGACAAGGAAGACCAAGGAAGGGGGAAACTAAATCCCCACACCAATTCATTGGTTTTGGAGATAAAGATAATCCATAGTTCTCGACAACTTCTTCTATTCGCTCAAATTAACCTCCGTCTGTGTCGCTTATCTGCTTGTGCAGTTTGACCGGCTCCGCCCGTATTCTACGCATTCTAATATTGAGCATCTCCACAGCGACAGAAAATGCCATCGCAAAATAGATATAACCCTTCGGAACATGCACATCGAAACCTTCAACCATAAGTGTGACACCCACTAAGATCAGAAACGAAAGCGCGAGTATCTTGATAGTGGGATGCTCATCGACAAAATCCCCTATGGATTTTGCCGCCATCAACATAACCACGACCGCGAGAATAATGGCGATCGCCATGATGGAAACATGCTCGACCAGTCCGACAGCAGTGATCACCGAATCCAGAGAGAAAACAATATCCAGAATAGCAATCTGCGTCAGCACCATTCCCAGGCTAGTGGCAACAACTGCCTTACCGTGATCTTCAATCCCTTCCAGGCTGTTATGGATCTCATGAGTCGCTTTGGCCAGAAGAAACATGCCGCCCCCAATTAGCACGACATCACGCCCTGAAATCGCCTGGTTCAATACCGTAAACCACGGTTCGGTTAATCCCATCACCCAGGAAATAGAGAACAACAAAGCCAGGCGCGCAGTCATGGCGAGACCAAGGCCCATTTTTCTGGCGAAAGCGCGTTGAATCAGGGGAAGACGACCTACCAGAATCGAGAGAAAAACAATGTTATCGATACCCAATACAATCTCTAGCGCGGTTAACGTGCCTAACGCTATCCAAGCCTCGGGGTTTGCCAGCCATCCAAACATTCGACCCTCCTATTCTTCGATTTAAGCTCTACTGAAATAATCCTTTAGCTAGAATGCGCAGTCCCCGAGCGGAGCGAGGGGAGAACGCAAAGGCATAACCGGCGCGGCGCATTCGCGTCAGTGTTGATGCCCTTGTTAGATTTCGCCTTTATAAACATCTCTTCGGTGACCAATTCTGAGGATAAGGATATCGTCACCTAATAATGCGTAAATTACCCGATAGTCACCTACTTGAAATTTGCGAAGCCCGGCAAATTGTCCTTTGAGGACAGGATTTGACTCAGGTTTTTTTAAAAGCTCCCGTTCAATTTGGTCGAGGATACGACCAGCCTCTGCTTTTGAAAGCTTTTTTAAGTCGCGATGAACCGACTTTTTGTAGACGATATTATAAGCCAAGAGATTTCCTTAGCTCTTTGCCAGAAACTATAGTATCTGTTTTATCATGGAGTCTATCGAGAGCTACCTGTAGATCTGCATAATCTTCTATGTAGGACTCTAACGCTTTCTGGATGATAAAAGAGCGGGGTCTCTCTGTTTCCTTGGCTATGCTCTCCAATTGCTCGGATAGCTCCTTAGGGAGCCTAACGGATATGGCTGTACTCATGAAGCACCTCCTGATTCAATTGTAATACAATGTATACGATAGTGCGTGAAATGTCAAAAGTATTTTATAGAGAACTTTCATTTGTTCTCTTCCTGACCTGGGAATAAACTCATCCTTGGGGTTGTTTTAGGGATATATCCAAAACCTTGACTGGTTTATCGAACGTCTTCCAACTATGGCGCTCGCCTGAAGGTATAAAATAGCAATCATTCGCATTTAGTAATTGGCGCTCTTGACCTACAAACATCTCTATTTGGCCTTCTAGGACAATACCGCACTGGTCAAAGGAATGTTCGTGTCCAGTATCTTCTTTTCCATGACCTATTTGCATGCACACCATAATCAAGTTATCCCCAATTTCTGCCTTGCTCATAATACCCGGCCTAAACTCTTCCAATTGTAAGGTGCCTAAGTTCCAAAAAGCCATGTCTTCCTCCTTTCAATGAATGTTGCCTGCCTAACGGCGTGGGTTTAGATGTCTGCCCGCAATTGATTGTTGACAATATAATGATTCTAACGGGTTTTAACACCCTTAAAAATGCTCGCAAGGGCACCTAACCTCCGTGATGTGGCGGGCAGGTCGTTAGGCAATTTTAAATCCCGAGAGTTATAATCTGGATCTTGGCTCCTACCATCAGATCATCTTCCTTCATCTCATACAGAGCGTCCAAGAGCGAAACCTGAAACGTTCCGGGACCAAAGGCCCTTTCGGCAGCCTTTTCTCCGGCCAGTCCAAAATAGGATAGACCTGTGGCAGCCGCTTCCATGGAGTCGGGTTCGACAGCGAGGAAGGCACCTATAATCGCAGTGGCGGTACAGCCTGTCCCCGTGATATGACTCATCATCTCATGTCCGTTCATAACGCGGCAGATACGCTTACCGTCGGTTATCAAATCCACAGCCCCCGTAATAGCAAGGGTTGTTCTGAGTTCTGCGGCTAGGGCTATAGCCGTCTCGGCTGCCTGATCCACGGAGTGGACTGAATCAACACCCTTTGTTCGAGCGTCCGATTTTTCTCCTCCCAGAGAGAGGATCTCCGAGGCATTTCCCCGAATCACCTGGATCGAAAGCTCTTCAATCAGTCTTTTGGCAGAATCTGTGCGCAGGGATGTGGCCCCTGCGCCAACAGGATCAAGGATAACAGGGACATGCAGTGCGTTGGCCTTTTTCCCGGCCTTCAGCATTGCATTGACCCAGGGAGGGCTTAACGTACCGATATTGAGCACCAAAGCTCCTGCAAAGGAAACCATCTCCTCTACTTCTTCAGCCGCATGAGCCATCACCGGAGATGCACCACAGGCGAGCAGGGCATTTGCAGTATAGTTCATGACGACGTAGTTGGTGATGTTGTGAATGAGCGGTTTTCTTTTACGAATACTTCTAAGGTTTTCTGCGGTCTTCTTTGCCATGTTCCGGTTAAACATCCTAACCTCCTCGTTTGTTTTTTTTAATTAATGACCCTGATGCAAGCAGCAGGGTATCCACACACCCCTCTCAAGTCCTTACTCTGCCGGGTCCTTTGCAGAACGAAAATGATCCCAACTGAGAGATTTAACAGGACACCTCTCACCATCAGGGAGGAGTAATGTAATCCCCGGTACATCTCCTCCACGTTCAGGACAAACATCTCAGCCCGCAATCCAAGCGATATGAGAGCGTAAAGAGGAGTGCCCACCCATGGCTCCGATGTCGCTGATGTTTAAGGTCATGGCACGGCGCCCTAAGTCCATGAAGCTGATATGCTGCGGCAGATAATGACGGCCTTCTACCATACTATCACAGGTGACAAGGAGTTCATATCCCGGTCTGGGAAGGAAGGAAGCCATATCATCTCCTATGCCAAGGCTTAGTCGCTCAGACCGGAGGCCATCCCGATTCACAAGATTATTGATTCTCCGAATAAGGCCGAATTCTCCGATGTCACTTACCTTCTCAAGCATATCAGTCAGACTCTATTAAACATTTGAGAGCTTTGGCTGCTGACTTTGGGTCATTTTGGCAACTTACTTCAGAGATCACGGCAATACCGTGTACCCGTGCATGAAGCACCATACGGACATTGCCCCTGGTGATCCCGCCGATAGCGATGATGGGAAGAGGAATCGTCTCCACAATTTGGCTCAGGAGGGCAAGGCCGTTCGCAGGGCCTGCATCGTCCTTGGAGGCCGTCGGATAGACAGGGCCGAACCCGACATAGTCCGCACCTTCTATAAGACATGCCCGAGCCTCTTCCAGGTTCCCTGCCGATCCGCCAATGATAGCAT
>JBAZOX010000243.1:0-3988 GCA_041648535.1 Desulfobacteria bacterium
AAGGGAGGCAACCCCTCCATAGACACTGGACACCATCGGCGAGTAGACAAGACCCAGCTCCTGAAACTTCACCCAGAGAAGCTGAAGAAGTTCTAGAGCCTCGTCTCTGGTAATTTTGCCCTTTTGAAGGTCACTTTCATAATGGGGACCAAATACCTTGTCAAACCGCACTCCTATACCTATAGTAGAATACTCTATGTATCTTACCAGGTGTATAAAATAGAATGATTGTAACGCTTCGAGAAGTGAGCGGGGCGGGTTTTCCGGAACCCAGTCACATGTCCTGCCAATTCCCTCTAGCCGCTTCTTGTCTTCAATATCCGATGTCTTTGCAGCCATATCCCTGGCCTTCTCAGCATAACGATTTGCAAACCTCACAACTGCTTTCAGGCATATGAGAACCGCTTGAAGAAATTCCTTCTGATCGATATAGTCCTGGGGGACTGTTTGGTCAATCTCTATTAGCCGATCTTCTGCCTCTTTGATTATCCCTTTCAATCCCGCCTGTAATATCTTTTCGTAATCTGGGATGCCCAATTCCGACCAGTGAGTCCAGAGGAAGGTCCCTTCATACTTCCAGTACTTGCCAAGGGTATCTCCTGTAAATAGATTCTGCTGCCGGTCGCTCATGGATTTTCCATCCCAGTACTTGCAAAGCTCTCCCAGTTCTGCCCGGCCAGCATCGTCCAGAAGGGTATGCCCCTCCTTGCCACTGACAATTCTCTTCACAGAGCGCCAGTTCATATCAATACCATAGTAGAGTCCCTCGGGAACAGCGGCATGATTACCTACAATCCTTTCCCAGTCCAGAATATAGATGTCCATCTTAGTAAGGATGTTCTCCAGAGCCTTTGCCCTCCTTATGCCCATGGGCTCTCCATCCGTTTCTTTATATGATTCTGTGAGAAGACGGGACCTCTGAAGGTCTAATTTCACCTCAGGGCGGTACATTCCTCGTGCCGCTTCATCTGTTTCTAACCCCTTTCGAACGTTGCGAACCGCCTTTGAAACAAGCTTGCTCTTTAGGTATTCTACCCTGTTATCCATATGTTATCCTTTTTTATTGATAGCTTCGTAAAAAGTCCATCTGCGGCGTTGCACTGCATCCTTCGTCGTTGCAGCGTACCCCTAAGTACGCCTCACTCCTCAGGATTTGCGCGCCTTGCATCTGGAGCTTTTTACGAGTCCATCTTTATTAAGTTATAGTCATTCCACCATAACCAACGGCGGATAAATGCTACGTCTCCGGTGGTTCTCTCCGGTCCTTTATAGGCACAAGTGTCTCCTTAGGGGGATATGGGGTTAGATTATCACCCGCTCTGTTTATTGCTTCGCTTTCAGGGATACTTCCAGACCTTTGCAAAACTATTTATGTTTTGAAAAAGTATCCCTGAGAGCGAATTGCATAGATTTTCAAAGCTTGCTGCAGGGCTTATTCAAGAGGCTAGAATGAACTTTTACAGCATTTCTATAAAAGCCTGGACTCTGGTTTTCAACTGTCCCAGCCCTGAAAGACTGTGGTCTACCTCCAGTGTTAAGGTGGGAACTTCTTTCTCCAGTTTTTTCCTGAAAATCGCCGATTCATATACAAAAGGATGACAGTATTTTATGTTCAAATAGATAACACCATCAACGTTAAACTCTCTTATAAGTTCCTGAAGATAGGCATACCTGTCCTCTGATGGATGCGCACAAGCACAAACGGTTCTCTCCAGATTAAACTTGACAATGGCATCCATGGGATCATTATTTGGCTTTGTTGTATACCAGAAGTATTTGGCAGAGGTGCAGAGATCATCAGCAACCACTACACCGCCCATATCTTCCACCAGTTCGATGAGGGTAGGGTTATCTATGATACTTCCTGTAAGCAAAATCCTTGGACCATCTGCGTTTTTGATCTCTCTGTTTTTTACCTCGTCAATGAGCTTTCTCAATAAGGGGTTGGCCTTTTCTTTGGGCATTAACATGGAGGCCATTGATGTTCTGAGGAATTCAGACCCTGAAATAGCAGGGATGTCCCTCTTCCTTAAGTCATTCAGTTCCTTGAGTAATCTCCTTGTTTCATCAAAGAGCTCTATCGATTTCTTTAAGGACTCATCTGTTATCTTGTTCCCGCTTAGGTCTTCCATCAGTTTCTTAAATTTCTCCAGTTCCATGCGATAGAATTTAAACCCCGATTCATCGTACATCTTTTGAGGGTTGTTGACCATATAACAGGGCACTGAATCTACGTAGGTGTCCCACATGTTGTAGAGATGTCGTACCGCATCACACGTGTTACATAACACCATGCTGTCCAAAAACCCGAATTTTTTATCCAGGGCAAGATCAAATAGGTTCCTTACGAATTCACAGGCACACGGTTGGAAGTAGGAATCGGCCTTTTTAATAGGTTCGGGGGTACCAAAGGTAGGGAAGGGTAACATGCCGGCTGCATGGATTATCTCTTCGGGAACATACATGCATCTATGCCCGACCACCTTCTTTCCGTCTTTTTTCCACTCTTCGATTATCTTATTAGGGTTATTGAAGATGTCTTTCATTGTCTCTAGAGTTCCCATTTATTGCCTCCTTTTGCTTGCCAGTAGAGATTCAACAAACGAATCAAGATTGGCCTTTGAAGTAACATCATCATACTCCCTTATATCCAACCCATCCAGGTCAAAGATCGATGTGGGGATTCCTTTATCTTTATATACCGCATCTTTTACCAATCTCATATATCCAGGCAAAAGCCCACAGCTCCTCTTAACCACCCCTATAAGTCCATCAATCTTAAACTCTTCGACAGCCTTTACAATGAAATCTACCATATTTGGATATGTTGGATTTACTATATCAACCAGGGCCTTATAGGCAAGACTCTCGAGGGGTTTCTCTGGATCCATCTTAGAAGGATCAAATGCTCCTCCGGCTATATACTCTACCATACTCTTCACAACAACAGCGCCGTATTTCTCAACATAGTTGAAGAGCCCCATATTATAGAAAGGAGGCACTCCAAACCACATGAGTCTCAACTTTTCATCCTCAATAACGCCTTGTTTTTTTTCAACCTTCTCCTTCAGTTCTTCAAGTAACCTTTCAAACAGAGTAACCCCGAGCTGAGTCCCTGGCAGTTGAATAAGTGGGTAAGCGGCAGTGATGCCATCGACTGTTGACATGGGTGTAGGCACCGTTTTTCTGCAATTGTCTATTTCGTTCCATAAACCCATCATCTTTTTAGTAAGGTTAATAGACTCTTTTAGTTTGTCCATGTCTACCTTAAAACCATGCTCCTCCATGGAATCTATTGCCCCCTGTAACTGACCTGCAAAGTACTCGATGGCATAATCAGGGATATCCTTCCCCCATGTGTTTATAGGGGCATCGAGGAAATAATAAGGGCAATTATGGTGATCAGCAGCGTAAAGGAAGGATTTAGACTCGGACATACACGGGAGGTTACTGGCTATTATGAGGTCAGGTGAGACAAATAATTTTTCAAGATATGGGTCCCTATCCTTGGCAACTGCACACCCCAAAAAACACCTGTGAAAGGCACAGACATCTCTTGAAAAACCTTCCTCCTCAGCGAGTTGTATATAGCGGCCCGACAGCTGTTTCGCCCCTATCATCAGTGGAAGATGCTCAAGGTAGAGTACCGGTGCATCTGCTGCATGAAATATCTCCCGCGGCACTAATCCATAAGACCAGATTATGGGTTTCCCTTCCTCCTTCGCTGCCTTTACGCCTGCATAATAGGATCTAATGGCTTTCCCTATCTCTAATGTCGTCTGCAAATTCTTTTTCCCCGGGGTAGTTACTTTTGTTGCCATGTTTTACCTCCTAAGACTGGCTATTCTACCGGTATTTTGATGATGGTTTATCAGAAAGCTCCTTGAAATGATTTATGCAAGGGAATCCTTTGTCAATAAGTAAAGCTCTTCCAACGAGATTTGGTTGTGGAATGAACCTATCTCTTCCAGGGTATGGGCGTCGCTGT
>JBAZOX010000244.1:0-3978 GCA_041648535.1 Desulfobacteria bacterium
ACGGCAACCTTATAGGCGTTGAACTGTTCAAAGCCTCTCATATGTTTAAAAATGTTCTTAAACCAATGGAGAAGAAACTTCAATTTGTATAACTGCTGCCCTCAAATCCTCACCGCCAAACAAAAAGACCCTAACGCCGACACTCCGTCCTTGAAAAACAGATTGACCAGATGGTCTATAACCTCTATGGGCTGACAGAAGATGAAATAAAGATTGTGGAAGGTTATGGTAAGAAATGAATTTTTGTATGTTTTTACAAAAAATGATCAAAGCCTTTTTTTTCAACTACGTATCTCTTTCCACTATTATCTAAAACTGTAATCCCCTCATTCGGCTCAACAATCTCTCCAATATGGGTAATCTTAGTCTGAACCCTGTGTTTTATCTTGTCAAGTAAATCCACATTACCTCTATCGACAGTGAACAGAAGCTCATAGTCCTCTCCACCACAGAGGGCTAGATCCATTGGCCTGTCGGCAAATTCATGGGAATATCTTTGAAAGACCTCCGAAGTAGGGAGTTTATCTAACCAGATTTTTGCCCCTACTTTGCTCTGTTCACAGATATGCCCAAGGTCAGAGATAAGGCCGTCACTAATATCAATCATGGCCGAGGCAAGGCGATTCTCTGCAATCAACCTGCCCTCGGCTACCCGTGGAGTGGGGTTACAGTGCCTTTCTACTAAATCCTTAAATTTTTCTTCAACCTTGGATAGTTCTTTTCTCTTCATGAGAATTTCAAGCCCCAGAGCAGAATCTCCCAGAGTCCCCGTTACAAATACTTGATCGCCAACATGGGCATTATCACGATAGATTACATTACCGGGAAAGGCTTCTCCCAATAGAACAATGTTAATGTTGAGCTTTTCAGGAGAAAAAGAGGTGTCGCCGCCGACGACATAGGTTTGGAAGGAATTAGCGGTTTCTCGGAGGCCACTTATAAATTCATCGACAAATTCTACCGATATCTTTGAGGGAATGCCCAGGGAGATCAAGAAGAACTTCGGGGTTCCTCCCATAGCAGCGATGTCGCTGATATTCACTGCCAGGGACTTCTTCCCTAAATTATAGGCAGAGATAAACCTCAGGTCAAAATGAACATCTTCAATAAGGGCGTCAATGGTGGAGAGCAGTAATCTTCCTTTTTGGGTCTCAATAGCACAGGCATCATCGCCTATACCTTTAATGATATCTTGATGGGGGGAAGCGAGCTTAGTTTTTATTCTCTCTATTAGCCCGAATTCTCCCACCTCTTTTATTTTCAACTCTACTTCCCTTTAGAAGTGCTGCCTTTAATACATCATCCATCTTTTTAGCGAATACAAAATTGATCTTCTTTTTAATGTAGTTAGGGATATCATCCAGGTCTTTCTTGTTTCTCTCAGGGATAATTACAGTTCCAATCTTTGCCCGCAACGCAGCTAAAGCCTTCTCTTTCAGCCCTCCAATTGGAAGCACTCTTCCTCTCAGGGTTATCTCACCGGTCATAGCTATGTCCTTGTTGACAGGGGTTTTTGAAAGGGCAGAGATTAAGGCGGTAGCCATAGTTACCCCTGCTGATGGGCCGTCTTTGGGGATAGCCCCTGCTGGAATATGGATATGGGCGTCCTGGTTCTTATAAAAATCTTCATCTAAATTCAGCTCTTTTGCCTTTGAACGGGCATAGCTCATAGCAGCCTGTGCAGATTCTTTCATTACATCCCCAAGTTGCCCGGTAAGGATTAAATTTCCTTTTCCTTTCATGGTAGATGCTTCTATATGCAAGATTTCCCCACCTGCCTGTGTCCAGGCAAGACCAGTTGCAACTCCGGCCTCACTGATCGCTTGTTCCTCTTCAGGCAGGTATCTAGGTGTGCCCAGGTATTTGTGCAAGTTCCCTCTATTAACCTTGGAGCCCCCTTTTTTCCCTTCAGCGATCCTTCGTGCCACTTTTCTGCATACACCTGCAATCTCCCGTTCAAGGTTTCTTAGTCCGGCTTCATGAGTATAGTGGGAAATCATCTGTAATATAGCTTTATCCGATATCTTCATGTCTTTTTCTGTAATTCCATTTTCCTCTAACTGTCGAGGAAGTAAGAACTTTAGGGCTATCTTTAGCTTTTCTTCTTCTGTGTATCCTGAGAGAGTAATGACCTCCATTCGGTCTTTCAAGGCAGGGATAATTGGGTCTACGAGATTTGCAGTGGTAATGAACATAACATTTGAGAGATCAAAAGGGACATTCAAGTAGTGGTCACTAAAAGCAGAGTTCTGCTCGGGATCCAAAACTTCTAAAAGGGCGGCAGATGGATCTCCCCGGAAATCGGCCCCCACTTTATCTATTTCATCCATCATGAAAACCGGATTATTTGATCCTGCCTGTTTGATGCTCTGAATTATCCGTCCTGGCAATGCTCCTACATAGGTCCTTCTGTGGCCTCTAATCTCTGCTTCGTCTCTGACACCACCAAGGGATATCCTTGTAAACTTCCGCCCTAATGCCCTGGCAATGGATTTGCCCAGTGATGTTTTTCCCACTCCTGGTGGGCCAACAAAGCAAAGAATAGGCCCTTTCTTCTTTTTGCTCAGCTTGCGAACACCCAGGTATTCCAGTATCCTTTCTTTAACCTTTTCTAAATTATAATGATCCTCATCCAGTACTTTTTTAGCAGCCTTTATGTCGAGGTTGTCTTTGGTACTTACCTCCCAAGGAAGCTCTACTAGCCAATCAAGATAGGTTCTAACGATAGAGGCCTCTGCTGCATCAGGGTGCATCTGTTCCAGTCTGTCCAGTTGTTTGTTGGCTTCTTTCTCAACCTCTTTAGGCATCTTTGCCTTTTTGATCTTCTTCTTGAGGTCTATTATTTCTTTTGTCCTTTCATCCGCATCCCCCAGTTCATTCTTGATTGCTCGAAGCTGTTCCCTCAAGAAGTAATCTCGCTGGGTCTTGGTCATTTCTTCTTTAGCCTGGGACTGTATCTTTGCCTGCATGCTTGAGAGTTCTACTTCTTTACTTAAAAGCTCATTAACCTTTATAAGGCGATCAATAGGGTTAAAGATCTCCAGGACCTGCTGAGCCTCCTCAATCTTCAAGTTCAGGTTTGAACCCACCAGATCTGCCAGTCTTCCAGGGTCTTCAATATTATTAAGGACCATTAGAACATCTGAAGACAACAAGCCTCTTAAGGAAAGCACCTTTTCACTGTGTTCCTTAACGCTTCGCATCAAGGCTTCTGCCTCCAGGGGCAGTTCAGGCATAATGGGTTCCTTGATTTTCTCGATATTCACCATGTAACAAGGTTTCTGTTGTGTGTACTCAATTATGCGCCCTCTCATTAAACCCTGAACCAGAATCTTCACCCTTCCGTCGGGGAGTTTTAACATTCTCATAACCGTAGCCACCGTTCCCACAGAATAGATGCCCTCGGGTTTAGGATCCTCAACTGTCGGATCCTTCTGCGTAGCCAAGAATATCAAACGGTCTTTTGACAGTGCCTCATCAACGGCCTTAATGGATCCCTCTCTGCCTACAAACAATGGCAGAATCATGTATGAAAATATGACGACGTCTCTGACAGGCAATAACGGCAGGGTGTTTGGAATCTCAACATCCTCTCTCTTTATATCATAATCCATGCGTCTCTCCGTTTAATCTCAGTATATATGGGGATTATCTGCAAAATCTGACGTACAGCAAATTGTATAGTAAGTAGGCAAAACTTATACTTACCTATGTTAAGCGGTTCAACGTTCACGGTTCACGGTTAAAGAGCCCTAACTGTCTGATATCAAAAGAATGATATCTCAGCAGAGACGACACGCATGTTTCACCCAATGGGTGAAAAAGATTGATTTTGGTGTTGTGCTGTAATGTGGTGGATTTCAATGGATTATAACCTTTGAACCTTGAACCCTGAACCGCTCACTTTAGGACTTATATATAATGATACTATCGGCAAAGTCAAGCTAATTGAAAAATATTTTGATGTCATCTAAATTG
>JBAZOX010000245.1:0-3950 GCA_041648535.1 Desulfobacteria bacterium
CGTCAACCAGGATACAGGCGGAGCAATCAGAGGCCCTGGCAGAGCAGACCTTTTCTGGGGTAATGGAAAGTTTGCAGAGATTGCTGCAGGTGCTATGCAGCAGTATGGAGAGATGTATTTTCTGGTCAAGAAACCTTCTAAGAACTGATCTATGAGGATGAAGCATTTTTCATCCCCGATCAAAGGAACTTTTTGTCAAAAGACAAGGAGTCCCTTGGACGTTTTGTGAGAGAACAATTGCTCGTCCCTGTTGTAATAGCCACTCACTTAGACTTCTTATCCACCTTGGGCTGCTCATCTTTTTGCGCAGGTGAAAGTGACAGGGAATTGGCAGACACTCCCGGCTGCTTCTTTAAGGAAAGCGAGATGCGATTCCTTTCCCGGTCTACGGCAAGGACTGTCACGACAACTGGCTGACGAACTTTCAAAACTTTTTGAGGGTCTTTCACATAACGGTCGGCTAATTGGCTTAAGTGGACCAAACCGTCCTGGTGAACACCGATGTCCACAAAAGCGCCGAAAGCGGTAATGTTCGTTACGATCCCGGGAAGCTGCATTCCCGGTAAGATATCCTCAATTTTTGCAATCCCTTCGGCAAACTGGAAAGCCTCAAAGCTCTCACGGGGGTCTCGTCCGGGCTTAGCTAACTCGGCAAGAATATCGTTCAGTGTCGGAATGCCTATCTGTTCCGTTACATACCGGGCAAGGTCTATCCTATTACGGAGAGAATCGTCACGCATCAGATCAGCAACGGAGCAACTCATGTCGTTAGCCATCAGGCCTACTATAGCATAGCTTTCGGGATGGACAGCACTTGCATCAAGCGGATTTCTGCCGTTTCGAATCCGGAGGAAACCCGCGGCCTGTTGAAAGGCCATGGCTCCCAACCGGGGCACCTTTTTGAGTTCTTTACGGGAGAGAAAGGGGCCGTTCTCATCGCGCCAGGTTACAATCTGTCGGGCCAGGGCAGGTCCCAAGCCTGAAACATAGGTAAGGAGCTGGGCGCTCGCCGTGTTAACCTCGACACCGATGGCGTTCACACAGCTCATGACCACATCGTCCAGGTTTCGTTTGAGCTCTGACTGATCCACGTCGTGCTGATACTGTCCCACGCCGATCGCCTTCGGATCGATCTTAACGAGTTCGGCCAGGGGATCCAATAAACGCCGGCCAATGGAAACCGCCCCCCGGACAGTGACATCCTCGTCGGGAAATTCATCCCGGGCGACCTGCGAGGCGGAGTAAACCGAGGCGCCGCTCTCGTTCACCATGATAATTTGGATCGTTGCCGGCAGGCCAAGGGACATGAGAAAGGTCTCCGTTTCCCGCCCCGCTGTCCCGTTACCTACGGCTATGGCCTCGACGGCATACTCCCGGCAGAGGACCTTGGTCCGCGCTGCGGCCTCCTCCTGCACCCTTGCGGAGAGGAAGGGAAATATCGTTTCATGGTGGAGGAGTTTTCCCTGGGCGTCGAGACAGACGGTTTTACACCCTGTCCGAAAACCGGGATCGATGGCCAGGATGCGTTTTTGACCCAGAGGCGGGGCCAGGAGCAACTGGCGGAGATTGTTACTAAAGACCCGGATCGCTTCCGCGTCGGCCCGCTTTTTTGTAGCGAGGCGGATTTCTGTCTCCATGGAACTCGAAAGCAGCCGCCGGTAAGAATCTTCCACAGCCATCCGAACATGTGCACTAACCGGACCATCTCCCCGAACAAAGAGATCCGTCAGCAGGGCGATTGCCTCCGCCTCCGGCGGAACCACCCGGAGGATTAGAAACTCCTCTTTTTCACCCCTCCGCATAGCAAGTATCCGGTGCGAAGGCGCCTTTGCTGCCGGTTCTTCCCAGTCATAGTAATTCCGGTAGCGGCTTCCCTCCGCCTCTTTTCCCGAAATGACCTGCGTATGGAAGACGGCCTTTGCCATGAAGAATTGGCGCATCCTGGCACGGGCCTTTTCGTCCTCATTCACCCATTCAGCGATGATATCGCGCGCACCTGAGAGGGCTTCCTCAAGCGTGGCTATACCCTTTTCCGGATCCACAAAGGCTGAGGCTTCCGTAAGCGGATCAAACTCCTCCTGGTTAAAGAGTCGCTGTGCCAGGGGTTCCAGCCCCTTTTCCCGGGCTGCCGTAGCCCGTGTTCGCCGTTTGGGACGGTAGGGGAGATAGATGTCCTCGAGAATGGTGAGCGTTTCAGCAGAGGCAATCTTTCCCTTAAGCTCCTCTGTCAGGAGCTCGCGCTCCACAAGGGATTTGAGTATTGCCTCGCGCCGCTTATCCAGTTCCGCCAGTTGGTTCAGTCGGTCGCGGATCGCCATGATAGCCACCTCATCGAGTAATCCGGTGGCCTCCTTCCGGTAGCGAGCAATGAAGGGCACCGTGCCCCCTTCACCGAGGAGCCCGGCTGTTGCCTCTACCTGAGCCTTGCCTATCCTCAGTTCAGCGGCGATTTTCCGATAATGCCGTGCTGAAGGACTTTCAGTGGGTTGATTATTATGCGTTGATTCCATCATTGCTTTTCTACTCTCCATTCATGGCAAAACAAAGAAAGAGGATAGATTTTTTCAAAGTAGTTGTTACTAATGGCTGACCCCAAATTCCACTGGATTGATTTGTTATAAGTTTCTATTAATACTTTCGATTGTAGATTCCGGTAATCTTGATTTTAATTCTGGAAATGACTCAATAATACGCATAATATCAGCAAGATCTTTTTGTCGTTTGCTGCCTCGTCTTTGTTTATCCGAATAGGCCCATACCTTGCCGGTTAAGACGTCTTCTAATGATGCTACATTCATTTGGTATCCCATAATATCCTTAATTGAGGCCCTTTTAATAAAATCTTGATATCTTTTATCGGTTTGTAATTGTATACGAATATCTGAATCTTCGCTTCCTAAATTAATACTATGGGGAAACCTCTCTATTTTGAATTCATTTTTTGTAGATTCGATGAGTTTGTCTATGGCGTCAATTATCACCACAATATCTAAATCAAGACTTACAACCGGTTCTACATACGCATTTACTGCAAGGCCTCCGATTACACAATATTCGATACTATTTTGATTCATTAAATCAATAATTTCCTGGATTATATCTTTTCTCCCATTGCTTAGCCCATTTAGGAAAGTCTTTTGGTTCACTGTTTTATTCCTCCATCTTATTAAGCATAACGAGCCTGTAGAAAAAGCCCTTTGGCAGAGAATTAGTTTCCTGATCAGGTGGGGCTTTTTAAGGTTGTTAATTTAATTCAGGGAATACTCAAGAGTGCCGTGTAGGATTTGTCTCTCAAAAATCTAATAATCGCCGTTGAAGCAGCGTCTGCATATCGCGACGGCCATCGACAATCAACAGAACGTAGACGTTCTTGTCGATGACTCGGTAAATGATACGGTAAGGTTTGAAGAAAATCTCACGGTATTCACGAATCCCTAACGACACCAGTTCTTTAGGATAGGCACCCCGCTCGGGGAATTCGGACAACGTGGAGAAGACTTTCTCGACCTGCTCCAAAACGTAGTCTGCTTTTTGAGGCGCATCGTGCAGAGCGATGTAGTCATAAAGCTCTTCGAGATCACGTGCTGCATCATTTGTTAGCAAAACCGCGAACGGCATCAGTGATCCTCGTGCAGATGTTTAATAACGTCCTCTGCAGGCAGGACCTTACCTTCCTCAATCTGATGCATCCCAATCGCAAGGATTTTCAGGAGAGCCATTGTTTCCAGGGTTTGCTCGTAGCTCTCTATGCCCTGCATGACCACCTTGGCTTCACCATTTTGGGTGATGACCAGCGGCTCTTGATCTTCCCCCAGTTTCCTTACAATTTCGGCGGCATGGGCCTTCAGGTAACTGATGGGCTTGATCTGGCTGGACAGTTTCATGAGGGTACCTCCATTTCTTAGATATGACTAAATATAGTCCATAAACAGGTCAGTTGTCAAGATTGA
>JBAZOX010000246.1:0-3944 GCA_041648535.1 Desulfobacteria bacterium
TGGTTACAGCCTAAAATACGGTGCCCGTTTTTTGAAGAGAACCATCGATGAAAAGATTAAAATACCTATTACACTTCATTGGAAAGAAGGATCACATTTCACTGTAGATGTTGAGAATGGGGATATATCTGTCAGTTGGAATTAAAAGGGGGGGGTTATCATGAGCAAAGAACCCGAAGATATAGGATTTAAGGTTACTGATAAAAGGCATTTTGCTGAGAAAGAACCTAAAGACAAAGAAAAAAAGGACAAAGAGGTCGTGGAAGAAGGGAAAGAAGATGGGATAAAAGAAGAGAATAAGAAGAAAGGAGAGGGCAAAAAGGAAGAAAAGCAAGAGCAAATCCCATTGCCTGAAATGAACTTTTCTACCTTTATCTTTTCTCTCAATTCATCTGCTCTATTCCATTTTGGCGAGATACCGGATCCTGCAACCAATAAAAGAGAGAAAAATTTACCCATAGCAAAGCAAACCATAGATATTATTGGGATGTTAAAAGAGAAGACAAACGGCAATCTAACAAATGATGAAGGGATGTTAATAGACCACATCCTTTATGATTTAAGGATGAGATACGTCGAAGAGATGAAGAAAAAATGAGATACCCGTTCACAGTTTACGGTTTGCAGTTAACAGTTGGCAAAAACTTGAATCTGAGATGTAATTATGAGTAGTTGAAAGCAATATCAAAAATGCTTCAAGATTTTATATAAACAGCGGGCTTAAGCCTGCTGTTGTAGTTAAACCGTAAACTGTGAACGGTTACGGCATGCTATAGCAGGATGGACTCTCTTGAATTCCTTAAAGTTACTGTCCCCGGCAAAAGTAAATCTCAGGCTTGATATTTTAGGTAAAAGGGATGACGGATACCATGAGATAAGAACCGTAATGCAGCGGATAGACATTTGCGATGAGTTAGAGATTTCTTTAGGGAAAGGGGGCATTAATGTCCTGTCTAACAGTAGAGATATGCCCCAGGATATTGAAAATATAGCCTACCGTGCAGCGAAAAGCATACTGGACAGATTCAAGATTGATGTTGGGGTTCGGATCTTCATAAAGAAGAAAATTCCTATAGCAGCTGGGTTAGGTGGGGGAAGCAGTAATGCCGCAACAACGTTAATTGGATTAAATAGACTCTTAAAACTTGGATTGACAAGGAAAGAACTCATTAAAATGGGGACGCTGCTGGGAGCAGATGTCCCATTTTTTATCTTTGAGAAGTCTGCTTTGGCCACTGGAATTGGCGATAGGTTACAGAGGATTAAACTGCCTTCCCCTATATGGATAGTATTGGTTAACCCAAAAATTCAGGTTTCAACTTCCTGGGCATACAAAAATTTAAATTTAAATATAGGGTTGACAAAGAAAAAAAATAATATTAGTATACTGCCGCCTGTTGCACAGCTTTCCGATGTTGTAGATTTTTTGCATAATGATCTGGAACATGTGACCGTAAAAAGGTACCCTGAGATACAAAAGATAAAGGAAGAACTGATTGACAAAGGGGCAGAAGGAGCATTGATGTCAGGGAGTGGACCCTCTGTATTTGGGGTTTTTTCAGATAGAGAACGAGCCGAGAAAGCCTTTGATCAACTAAGACTTACTAACCGTGACTATACTTTATTTTTATCTTCTAGCTTCGATAACAAAAACCAAGGAGGCGTAAATGGAAGTAACTGAAGTTAGGGTATTCCCTGTTAATGAGGAAAAATTAAAGGCCTATGTAACGATTACCTTTGATGATTGCTTTGTGGTTCGAGATCTAAAGGTGATTAATGGAAACGATGGCTTGTTCGTTGCAATGCCTAGCAAGAAAAGAAAAGATGGGACTTTTAGAGACACTGCCCATCCATTAAATAATAGGACAAGAGAGATTATTGAGTCAAAGGTTTTGGAGGAGTATAAAAGGGAGATCGGAAAAGATACATCCTTCGCAGTTTGAATAAAGCTACCCCCCAGCTTTAAAACCGAACATAAGACTGGATAAAAGCTCACCTAACAGGAAAAACGGTGTTTTAGGCTAATAGGCTATAGACTACAGGCTAATAGCCTTATTTGTTTGGGGCGTCGACAAGCGGTAAGTCACAGGATTTTGGTTCCTGTATTCGGAGGTTCGAATCCTCCCGCCCCAGCTGGTCTTTTTTGATACCAGATAATCCATAAAATTATTTCTCCTTTAATTTTGTGAGTTCCCAAGATTGGTCAGTAACTGCTCAGGTGGATAGGCTGTAGCCCCGTTGTACAACGGGGCTGTAGGAGGAAAATGAGTTGGATGTTCCAAAATGCGACTCGAAAATGGTGGAGACCGAGAAGGTTCTGAGTGCCTTGATTCGGTCAATGCGTGACTAACAGCCTTCAGCCTAAGCAACCTGAGTAGTAACATTGGTCATTCTATTAATAAACAAAGAGAAGGGAATTTTTGTTATGCTAAATAAATTAAGACTTTTCTCTGGAAATTCAAATATCGCTTTGGCTGAAAAGATATGCCAATACTTGGAAATTCCATTGGGCAAAGTCAGAGTTAAAAGCTTCAGTGATGGAGAAACAGCAGTAGAAATAGATGAGAGCGTTCGAGGGATGGATGTCTTTGTTGTCCAATCCACATGCACCCCAGGCAATACAAACCTTATGGAACTCCTGATAATGATAGATGCCCTTAAGAGAGCTTCCGCCCGAAGGATAACCGCTGCCCTGCCATACTATGGGTATGCCAGACAGGACAGAAAGGTATCTCCAAGAGCACCTATAACAGCAAAGTTAGTGGCCGACCTTATTGCAGCAGCTGGAGCAGACAGGGTTCTTACTGTAGATCTTCATGCAGGTCAAATTCAAGGTTTCTTCAATATACCTGTTGATCATCTATATGCTATTCCCGTAATTTTGAAATATATAAAGGAAAGATTCCAAAATGATCTAATTGTTGTTTCTCCAGATGCCGGAGGAGTGGAAAGGGCCAGGGCCTTTGCAAAAAGACTCAATTCTTCGTTAGCCATTATTGATAAACGAAGGGTAGATTTTAACGCAGCAGAGGTAATGAATATTATTGGTGAAGTTGATGGCAAAAAGGTTGTTATCCTAGATGATATGGTTGATACCGCGGGTACTCTTACTCAAGCGGCTGATGCTTTGTCCCGAAAAGGGGCGGTAAAGGTCTATGCCTGTTGTACCCACCCTGTTCTTTCTGGTGAAGCCATAAGTAGAATCCAAGACTCAGCTATAGAGGAACTGGTTGTGACGGATACTGTTCCATTGAGGGAAGATGGGAAGTCTTGCAAAAAAATAAAGGTGCTGTCTGTTGCAGAGCTTCTGGGTGAAGCTGTAAAAAGTATCCATCAAGAGGGTTCCGTAAGCAGGTTATTTGTCTAAGAGCCCTTAAAGTATTATTAGAAGCGATTCTGGGAGGAAAGAGTGAAACAAGTCAGTTTAAATGCAGAGTTACGTACCGAATGTGGCAAAAGTGCTGTTAAAAAACTACGAAGAGAAGGATTAATCCCCGCCATCCTTTACGGCCATAAGAAAGAATCTATCCCTCTTAGTTTAAGTTCCCTTCTTTTAAATAGGATAATGACTGATGAGGCCATAGAAAGCACTTTAATTGACCTTACTATTAAAGCTGGTGAAAACGAAGAAAAGAAGACAGTTGTGCTAAAGGATATACAAGTAGGCCCTGTAAAAAGGAATTACCTCCATGTGGATTTTTATGAAGTTGATATGAGTGAAAAAATCGTAGTGCCTATTTCTATTCACCTTATTGGTAAGGCCAAAGGTGTGGAAGCTGGAGGAATCTTACAGCAGATTAAAAGGGAGGTTGAAGTGAAATGTCTGCCTTCGAAAATCCCAGGACGTTTTGAGATTGATGTCAGCAATTTAGAGATCGGCGATTCAATTCATCTGGGTGGAATTAGTCTGGATGAGGGGGTTGAGATTTTGGAAGATTTAAGTC
>JBAZOX010000247.1:0-3942 GCA_041648535.1 Desulfobacteria bacterium
CTGGAAGTAGACGGGCCGTGCTCCGATTCTGGCGGCGCGATAGGAGAGCAGGCCCACGACAGCAAAGATGAGCCCAGCGATCCCTACGATTGAGCCAAACCATGGTTGGTTCAGAAGTCCCAGCATAGCTTCATCCTTTCATATCCTCGTCTCACCGAACAATATATTGAATAGTTTCCTGATATTGACAGGAAACTTTGAGACTGTCAATATCAGATTTAAATTTCGCTGACATATCTATATGATATTATAACGTTATTGAAGTTGTTCAATATCCAATTTGTATTCTTAGGCGGTTAACTGTTCAATGCCGATGCTGCCTGTTCCTGTTCCGATTCTGACGAGGTTTGACGCAATTCTCGAAAAATGAGCCGTTGCGCCTAAACAGCGTGTGGACTATAAAAAGTGGCTCAGGTATTTTCTGGATTTCTGCGCCAAATATCCTGTTCCCGAAGCCCGGGCTGATCGGATACGTTTGTTCATCGATAAGTTGCGGAAAAAAGACAGACCCTGTTCCGCAACCCCAATCGGCCACCTTTCCTCTTTTCCTTCGCCGCATCATAATGCCTTGTTAAGAGGAACATGTTTTTTACAGTTTATGGATCGGCAACAAGAAACTTTGGTCACAGCGCAGAATGATCAGTCGAATAAATACGCTCTAAAACTGACCAACATGAGCAGCGGCACCAGCGTAGTTATAAAAATTAGCATCTCACGGTCTCATTTCTTGCGGTACACGTTCAGTCCGACCTTCTCTTCCCTGCCAGGAATAGACACATTTCCCTCTGTGGTGGCAATGATGATGGTCTTTCCGGATGATGAAGGACCGAACTCTTTGGAAAGGTCAACTTTGATAACAAGGATACCTTGTTCCACCGTCATTTCGACATTCTTCATAGGTTCACCTCCTCAATACCGCCTATTTAGGCTCGATGGCCAACGCGGTCGCAAGCAACATCATATTTGGGGTAGTAGGAACGGTTCTCAAATTATCATGCATTTACAACTAATTAGAAGCTAATTAATTTTCGCCCAATCCGCTCCTGCACTCTAACACAGGGTAGCAAGCTTCAAATTGGGCAACCGGCCCCACTCCCTGGTACAAAACATCAGACTATCAAAAAGCAAACGGTCATGCTCAATTTAGGGAAGGTCTACCATACTTCTCTCTAAGAGGTCCTTTCTTAATCTTTCCACTGGCTGTCTTTGGAAGTTCATCAACAAAAACCACTGATTTCGGTATTTTATATTTCGCTAACTTTCCCTTACAGAAATCTATGGCTTCTCCCTCCGTCATGGTTTCTCCCTCTTTTAAGGCAATTATGGCCTTACCCACCTCTCCCCACTCGTTATCGGGAACCCCTATCACTGCCGACTCCAAAATCTTTGGATGGGTAGCATAGACCTTTTCAATCTCTGCCGGATAGACATTCTCTCCACCGCTTATAAACATATCCCTTTCTCTGTCAACTATATAGACGTATCCCTCATCATCTACCCTGGCCAGGTCTCCGGTATACAGCCAACCATCCCTCATGGTCTGTTGTGTTTCCTGCGGGAGGTTCCAATAGCCTATCATCTGGATAGGACCTTTTACTATGATCTCTCCGATCTCCCCCGGTACCACATCCTTTCCTTTCTTGTTCACCACCCTGACATCACTATGAAAGACAGGTAACCCTACAGAACCTGCCTTTCTAATAGAATCCTCCTCAGGAAGCCACAGTACGATAGAGGTCTCTGTCTGACCGAATACCTGTCTTATGGGTATATTCCTCTTTTGGTATTCTTTAATGAGGGAAAGGGGACAGGTTTCTCCTGCTGTCATACACGTCTTCAGAGAGCTAAGATCGTACTTTTCTATCTCGGTCTTCTTCATTATAAAGTTTAGCATAGTGGGGACAGCCATCATCAGGGTGATCTTATACCTTTCGATGAGCCGTAATACCTCTTCAGGATCGAAGTGTTTCTGGATAACAGCCGTCCCTCCTTTATAAAGGATGGGTACTGCCGTTATATTAAGACCTCCGGAATGGAAGAGCGGCATCACTACCAGCATCCTGTCGGTTGAAGAGATATCAAAGTAAATATCTGCATTGAAGGTATTGTAGAATGTCTTCTTGTGAGATAGAAGCGCCCCTTTAGGCTGGCCGGTAGTCCCCGAGGTATACATTATCATCTGGGGATCTTCCAGCCCAACATATTCCTTGACCTCAGGTTCACTCATCGGATATTGGAGGAGCAGTCCTTCATAGTCAAGGGCACAGCGGGATGTATCACCACCCACCTGTATAAAGTTTCCTTGCTTAATTGGAATAGTCGAACGGATGGAATCTACAGCATCAGCAAAATCAGAGTTATAGACCAGTATCTCTGCCCTACAGTCATTTAACATGTATTCCAGCTCGGGCCCTGCAAGCCTGAAGTTCAGGGGGACAAATATTGCGCCCAATTTCGCTGTGGCAAAGTAGACCTCTAAAAACTGATGGCAGTTATGAAACAGCACTGCCACCCTGTCGCCCTTTTTAATCCCCCTATCGACCATGGCATGGGCCAGTTGGTTGGTCCTTTCATTGACCTGCCGATAGGTAAATTCTTTTTCCTCGAATATTACAGCCGTCTTTTCAGAAGAGAGTACAGCCCTCTTCCTGATCCAATCACCAACATTCATCTCATTATATCTTCTAAATGCGTAACTGTTCAGGTAGGCACAAAGGCACAAATTCGTAATCCGTGAATCGTAAGTCGTAAATCGATTCACGATTCACGACCCCGCTCCACTCTGCTTTGTGCCTATGTGCCTTTGCCACTTTGTGCCTGAGTAGTTACTTACCTAAAGTCTATTCTCCCAGATAGTGCTTTCTGGGGTCAAACATACGGAGCATTATAAGTTCTTCCAGCTTAGGGGGGGGTATCTCTTCAGGGTCAGAGCAGACCTTTAAATCCCAACCGCAATTCTCCTTTATGCAGCGGATATGATCTTCCTTTGTGGTCAGCCCCTGGTTTGGAAAATAACCCGTAAGGGTAAATTCCTTATCATCCCCTATCTTTTCAAAGACACCCATGGTAGATACCAGTGTGGTAACCTTTCTCCCTGGAGAGGTTATGTAGCTTACCTTATCCAGAAACCGCCTTTTGGAATGGACAGCAGTTACGACTATCTCCTTTGCAGAAGTGGCGATATCATTTGCGCCTCCTGACCCGGCAATGTATAAGAGCCTCTCTGGAATCTTTGTCGTGTTGATATTGCCATATTTGTCTATCTCAGCTATACCCAGGGTACCGATGCATCTATTCATTGACCCGCCCATAAATATACCCATGACATCATGGGTGTCAACTATGGCCTTGCAGGTGGGGAAATTGCGATGATTAAATATGGCGGGGTCAAATGGTGTCGGGGTGTAACCATAGAGTCCTATCTCTGCCATAAGCTCTATGTCGAATCCCTCTTCCTTCAGGTCAAAATAGGCGAGCCAGGCGCCAAGGTTCGCAATCCCAGCCCCGGCAAGTATTGTTCTGTAATCGTTCTTCTTTATTATCTCTCTCGTCTTCCTCCCGGCAACGACAATAGCCATCTCAAGTGGAGTATATTCAGGAGAATCGTATTCTTTGGTGAATGCCTCTACATCGTAACGCCATGAATCGGCATGGGTCCTTCCTTTCAAGGCAAGGATACGATTGTAGCCCAATTTGTTCAAATAATCCTTATGGTCTTTGCACCCAAGAACCCACTTGTCTATCCACTTATCAAATCTCTCCGGGTCTTTTGCCGCCTTACATACCTCGTCCACAAAGTCGTAATCCTCAGTATACACTGGAAAATCGCTCATGCCACCCTTGGCAAGGCCACTAGGGTGGGCGCCTAAGGGAACCTCACACACTGCGGTAACATAGTCTCCCGGAAGCTTCATGAGGTGGGAATACTGCCTGATGAAATCG
>JBAZOX010000248.1:0-3913 GCA_041648535.1 Desulfobacteria bacterium
AATTATAAATGAAGACATTAAAAATGGCAAAAATATCCTATTCGAAGGTGCACAGGGCAGCCTTTTGGATATAGATCATGGCACATATCCTTTTGTAACTTCAAGTAACACGGTGGCTGCCGAAGCCTGCATAGGGTCTGGAATCGGCCCTACAAAAATAGATAAAGTAATCGGGATTTCCAAAGCTTACACTACCAGAGTCGGGGAAGGACCCTTCCCTGCTGAATTGAACAATGAACTGGGAAATTCTCTAAGGGAAAGAGGAGAAGAATACGGTGCTACTACAGGTAGACCCAGAAGATGTGGATGGTTTGATGCAACTATGGTAAAACATGCCATCAGGATCAACGGGATTAGCGGCTTGGTTATCACAAAGCTTGATGTTTTAAGCGGTTTGGATAAAATAAAGATTTGTACAGGATACGATTGTAAAGGAGATATGTACTCAGAGTTTCCTTTAAGCTTAAAGACATTAGAGGCATGCCGGCCAATCTATGAAGAGATGGATGGATGGTCGGAAGAGCTTAACGAGATCAGAGAATATGGAAAGTTACCCGATAATGCCCGCAGATATATTGACAGAATTGAGGAATTATTAGATACTGAAATCACTATAATCTCCTTGGGCACAAGAAGGGATCAAACAATTATATTAAAGAATCCATTTATGTGTGAATCGTAAATCGTAAATCGTAAATCGTAAATCGTAAGTTAGGGCCGTTAACTCAGGAGGTAGAGTATCTGCCTTTTAAGCAGAGAGTCGCTGGTTCGAGTCCAGCACGGCCCACCAGAGTCCCCATCGTCTAGCCTGGCCCAGGACACCGGCCTTTCACGCCGGTAACAGGGGTTCAAATCCCCTTGGGGACGCCATTCATTCCCATCACACCCTTAGTCCGCGTTAAGTTCTTCAAGATTATCATAATAATCCAAAGATTCCGGATTGATCAAGGCATCCCTATTCAGGACAGGTCTGCCGTCTATTATATTCGTGACCGCACTTTCAACCTTCTTCATGTTCAGGGTGTAGGGTATATCCGGCACTCTTATTATTTTAGCCGGGACATGCCTTGGTGAGGCATTTTCACGCAAAGTCTTTTTAATCCTGTTTTTCAAATCCTCTGTTAACTGATACCCTTCAGCAAGTTTAACAAAGAGAATGATACGCTGATCCCCCTGCCAGTTTTGACCTATTGCGAGGCTATCAGTAACTTCTTCCAATTTTTCTACCTGATTATATATCTCAGATGTCCCTATCCGAACCCCGGAAGGCTTCAATACGGAGTCAGATCTGCCAAAGAAGGTAATCCCGCCTGTATCACTATTAACCACAATGTAATCACCATGTCGCCATACATTTAAATCGGGATAGAAATCAAAGTAGGCATCTCTATACCTTTTATCATCCGGATCGTTCCAGAAATAAAGTGGCATCGAGGGGGAGGCGGCTTCACAAACAAGCTCTCCCTGGCGGTCAACTACTGGATTGCCTGTTTCATCATATGCCTTTACTTTCATTCCTAACCCTGGACCCTGTAATTCACCGGCATATACCGGCTGTATGGGACTTCCAATAGCGAAACAACCATTGATATCTGTGCCTCCTGCAATAGAATTAAAATGCAAATCTTCCTTAATTTCCTGGTAAACATATTCAAATCCTTTGGCTGAAAGAGGTGAGCCGGTTTGGGATATTTGTTTCAGTGAAGACAGGTCATAGTCCTTTCCAGGTTTAACTCCCTGGCTTTTGAGATGATTAAGATAACTCGCACTGCAACCAAAAATAGTTGTTTTTTCGTCCTGAACTAACTTCCACATGGCGCCTGCGTCAGGATAAAGAGCATTGCCATCATATAGGACAATAGTAGCTCCTACCGCCAGTGAGCTCAACAGCCAATTCCACATCATCCAACTACAGGTTGTTATATAAAAGATCGTGTCTTCTCGTTTTAAATCAGTATGGAGCATTAGCTCTTTTAAGTGATTGACAAGAACTCCAGCTCCTTGAACCATGCACTTTGGCTTACCGGTCGTTCCAGAAGAAAACATAATAAATACCGGATGATCAAAGGGCAATTGTTCGAACTGAATTTCAAGCCCGCTTTCCCCGGACAGAAAATCATCATAATATACAGAGTTAGGAATACAGCCAATGTCAGGTTTATCTTCGGTATAACAAGTTACTATAACCTTTTCAATTGAAGGTATTCCTTTTGCAATCTCAGCCGCATTGGAAAGAGAACTAAAAGCCTTCCCTTTATAAAAGTATCCATCAGCAGTGAACAAAACCTTTGGCTCTATTTGACCAAAGCGATCTAAAGCTGCTCCTGGACCGATATCAGTAGCACAGGAAGCCCATTCAGCGCCAATACTGGTAGCGGCAAGCATGGCAACAGCAGTCTCTATCATATTGGGCATGTATGCAACTATTCGATCCCCAGGGGTAACTCCCATATCTCGAAGTGATTTTGCTAAACGCGCCACAGAGTCATAAAGCTCAGCGTAACTCATTTTGGCTGATTTTTGAGTCTCTCCCTTAAATACAAAAGCTGTGTGTTCATCCCTATATCTGAGGAGATTTTCAGCAAAATTAAGCCTTGCCCCAGTAAACCACTTTGTCCCGGGCATTTTACCAGGGTCATCAACAACAACATCATAATCCCTGGAAGCCTTGATCTCACAGAAATCCCAAACAGAGCCCCAAAAATCAGATATATTATTTATCGACCAGTCATAAAGTTCGTCATAAGAGCGAAAGCTTCTCCCATAAAGCTTATTAACAGTATCTATAAACCTTGTTATATTGGCATTCATCTTCCTCTCTTCTGATGGTTTCCAGAGTGGATTGCTCATACTGTCCTCCTTTTTAGATTTGTCAGTTAAGTTGATTCAGGGAATACTCAAGGGCGCCTGTAGGATTTGTTTCTCGAAAAAGATGGGGATGAACTTTCCCTGGGAATAGGAGTAATCTTTGTACCGGGCCACTGCAATCCCCCTGTTTAAAGGAAATGGTTTGACCTCATATTATTGCAGTGATAGTACCATAAATATGCCGTCTAATAAAGTAATTATTGGAGAAATCCAGGGTTTTTCTGCGGGTTCAACGTCGGAATCTACGGTTCATCCGTAGAATTCTGTTGTTATGATAGCCGTTTTAAATTCTTTTTTCCGGAGTCGGTGTTCCAACAGCCTTAACACATTACATCTGCAATCCATCATCTGAAAGAAGCTTATCCATATCGGTTAAAGGATTCTCGGATGTGATGCGGACCTCTTCTTTTTGACCCGGCGGAACGAATTCAAGACATTTGCAATGAAGTCCTAGCCGATGATAGGAGAGAGTGTTTCTTAAATAGCGGATAGATTTTTTCGATCCGTACCGCGTGTCTCCTGTAACAGGATGGCCGGAAAGTTTCGCATGACGTCGAATCTGGTGTTTCCGACCGGTCATCAGTTCAATTTCCAGCAAAGAATAACGGCTGCTTTGCTGTAACACCCTGTACCGGGTCATACAGTTTACACGCCTGCCTTTACCAACAGGATCTTCTCTGCCACCTGCTGTCTTTGACAAGGGATAATCCCATGTATGATATTCATGACTTCCTGCCTCACCATCAAAAACACCATGTACAAGGGCAAGGTATCTTTTTTTAACCCTGCCATTGACAAACAATTCAGACAGGTTGCGCAAGACGTTGATGTCCGTAGCAAGCAACATCACACCGCTGGTCTCTTTGTCCAGCCTGTGAACCGGATGAATCCGGAAGGAGACATTTATCCCAAGATGCTTTTTCAGTAAAGCATCTGAACAAATCCTGTCAGACAACACATTAACAAGGTCATTTCCGGGATTATTATGGACACTCAATCCGCAGGGTTTGTCCACTGCAAGCCAGCCTTTTTGAAATTCAAGGAT
>JBAZOX010000249.1:0-3878 GCA_041648535.1 Desulfobacteria bacterium
ATAGGAAGCAAGTGGTTAACTGCGGATGAGCTGGCTGAACAGGGTGTTGAAGAGGTGTTGAAAAAATTCCCCGGATTAAGAAGAAAATAGCATGGATTAAATTGTATGATTATTATACCGGCCATTGATTTAAAAGAGGGAAAATGCGTTCGCCTTATTCAGGGCCATATGGATAAAGTTACCGTCTTTTCCAATGATCCTGCTGAGACAGCTATGAGATGGGAGGATAGAGGGGCTGAATTAATACATATTGTAGATCTGGACGGATCCATTGCAGGCAGCCCAAAGAACAGAGAGGTTATAGAGAAGATAGTCAAATCAATAAACATTCCTATCCAGCTTGGTGGTGGAATAAGAGACTTGGCTACCATTAACCGGTACGTCTCAATTGGTGTAAGCAGGGTTATCATGGGAACGATGGCACTTGAAGCCCCCGATTTGATAAAACAAGCATGCCAACTGTACCCGGAGAGAATCCTGGTTGGTATTGATGCAAAGGGCGGAAGGGTCGCTGTCAGGGGTTGGACTGAGGTTACCAAAAAGAAGGCCGTAGATGCAGCAAAAGAAGTTGAAGGTTTTGGTGTTGCAGCCTTTATTTTTACTGATATTAAAAGGGACGGAATGCAGACAGGCCCAAATATAGAGAGCACAAAGAAGCTGGCTCAATCTGTGACCGTTCCCGTTATAGCATCGGGTGGAGTGAATACCATCAGTGATATCGAGGATATTATGAAGATAGAAGAATACGGGGTTTCTGGGGTTATAGTTGGAAGGGCAATCTATACAAACTCCCTTAGGTTGGAAGATGCGATAAGATTAACTCGAAGGCTTTGAAAATGTTAGCTAAAAGGATAATACCCTGTCTGGATGTCAAGGATGGCCGTGTAGTTAAAGGGATAAACTTCGTTGGTCTCAGAGATGCAGGCGACCCTGTTGAAAATGCCAGGGTGTATGACCAGCAAGGAGCAGACGAACTCACTTTCCTGGATATCACCGCCTCTCATGAGAAGCGAGATATCATACTCACTGTAGTGGAAAGGACAGCAGAAGAGGTATTTATGCCCCTTACCGTTGGTGGTGGGATTAGGAATCTTGAGGATATCCGCAATCTGCTCAATGCCGGTGCAGACAAGGTCTCTATAAATACCGCTGCCGTGAATAACCCGGGCTTTGTAAGAGAGGCGGCTGAAATGTTTGGAAGCCAGTGCATTGTTGTAGCAGTAGATGCAAAGAGGACGGGAAATGGGGGATGGGAAGTATATACCCATGGCGGCAGAAAACCAACAGGTATAGATACACTGGAATGGGTAAAAAAAATGGAGGGGATGGGGGCAGGAGAGATACTGCTTACCAGTATGGATTGTGATGGCACCAAGAATGGTTATGATATTGAACTAACGAGGGATGTCTCTGATCTTATAGACATTCCGGTAATAGCCTCTGGAGGGGCAGGCACCCTGGAACACCTATATGATGCCCTTATGGGTGGGAATGCCGATGCCGTTTTAGCTGCTTCCATCTTCCATTACAGAGAATATACTATTCGTGAGGCAAAGGAATACCTGAGAGAAAAGGGTATCTGTGTAAGGCTATAGCACTACCTCACACTTAATGGAACATAACCTATTAGCCCAGATCAATGCCTAACTCTTCCTCCAACTGCCGTAATGTTTCTTCAAGAACAGGGAGACGCTGCTTGTCTTTTGGATCTTTGGAAGTTCTTTTAAGTTCTACTAACATTTTAAGATCGAGAACACGAATCGTATTACCTCTGAATTCAATTTCTACTGTGTGATTGATAAGATCTTCATAGGTTTTCCCCTCTTCGATAACAGCCAAAACGTCAAGTGGTCCTAAGCGGGTCGTAAAAAGTGCATGACCCATCCCCAAAAAATCCTCCTCCTTTGGCTTTATCACTTTATCGTCTGGACGACGATAGAATGCAGCAATTGATTGTAAAAATGCAAATAGTTTTGCAATATTCTCAGAAGATCGTTTATATACAATATCCACATCCAGCGTTGTGACTGGAGCTCCCTGAACAACCGCCGCAAGACCTCCAACAAGAATAAACTTAACGTCTGCCTTTATGAGTCCTTCAAGTATTGAGCTTAGGTCTGCGCCTGTTGAATTTTTGCTGTTTGTATGCATTTCTCAACTCCAAAATAGCACGTGATGCGTTATCATTTGCCCGCAGACGTTCCTCTGGTGACATCTTAAGAAACATAGCGACCAATGTCTTGTCAACAACTGAACAATTCTTGGTTTCCGTTTTCTTGGTCATCAGACACCTTTCTTATCGTAACTTTAATAATTTTAACGAAAAAATCAGCCGGAGCGTAGCGATCGGCTGTATTGCCTTTGTTATGTGCACCTATTAAAATGGTACTGAGTCGTCCACTTTATTCGTCATTGGTTGCTCTTTGAGAACAAGCAAATCTTGATGTCTGCCTAACCAGTCAGAACCTCCAGATATAACGTTATATACACGGTACGGATTACCATTATAGTCAGTAACTATATCGGTTTTAATCATGCTTTTTTGTGAAAGACTTACAAGAGCAAGACTAATGGCAATATCTGTAAACCCAGCATTGTTCATATCTTCTTTAATTTTGTAAGAAGTAACACCTTCTTCTGAAATGAAACTGTTTTGCATTACTGTAACTAATGCGACCAGTTCATGCTGCGATAGACCTTCGGTGTCTACTACGGGTGATATGTTTGAGATGTTGGTAATTTCCTTTAATTTATTAAGTATGGCATTAATACGGGTTGTTATCTTTTCTTTCAATTGCACAAAGTCCTGCGGAGATTCAGTTTTGTACTTTATTATATTTCTGTGCTGGACATCAAAGGGAAACTTGGTAGTTCTTGCATCTGCACAGACAAGAACAACTTCCTTTGGCACGGCAATTGCGAAACCAAGTTCAAACCAAACATTAGGATTGTCTGTGGTTATATCAGCAAGGCAAAGGCTAGAATTGATAATTCCTGATTCTATATCATCAATTGGGATGCTTACGCCGGGATCGCGGTCTACTCGATAAGGTTCAAGCCCTGCTTCCTTTATCGCAGGGACAAAAACATCGTCATACCGTTTATCAAAAGCACCGCCATCGAATGGCTGCATCACAAAGCATCTGTTCATGATTTATTCTCCTTTATGCCTGATTATCTATTTCGTACATAACAATGTTATTAAGCGACAAAACAAGTGTAGCAGAAATAGGCTTTTTTGTAAAATAAATCGATATAACCCATTAATATAATTATACTTACTTGTCGGTTAACAACGCAAACGGAAGGAATACACACATTTCGGTAAATGTCCTATGCTAACTATACCGCCTGAGACATTGACGCGCTTTGTTGCACTGATGGAAAAGCGAACCGTTCCTTCCCTTCAGCGCAATTTCTATAAGAAATGGCTGAGGTATTACTTGGATTTCTGCGCCAAATACCGCCTTCTCGATTCCTCCTCGAAAAGCCTGCCGCAGTTTCTTGCCAAACTGCGGGAAAAGAAACAAACTGACAAGCAGATCAAGCAAGCGGCTCATGGGATTACATCTAAACCCTTGATTTGAGACCTGAGCAATATATGTTTATTTAACCAAAAACAGTGCAGGCATCCTTCCAGCGGCACCTGGTTCGGCAAAACTCCAATGGCGCCTTCTCCTCTATCAGAGCACGGAATTCCTGGGCACTCCTCTTTTCTCCATAAGATACCCCCAACCCCTTAAGTACTATCGCATCCCACTTTCTGACCGCATCCTCGTCACCATTAGGGCTTTGGCAGCCATTGTTCTGGCAAAGGGGACAGGTTTGGCACAGCTCGTCAACACCCTCGATGACCTCTATTATCGTATCGGTGCCTG
>JBAZOX010000250.1:0-3877 GCA_041648535.1 Desulfobacteria bacterium
GATCTTCTGTATACTCTCAGCATCTAAAAACGAAATCCTGCAGGATATCCACTTAGGAGGTTACTTAAATTTTTATAATTTTCTGTATTGACAATGGAGACATTTCAAACTATTTTCTAATACAATATTGATGGACTTGTAAAAAAGTCAAATTTGGGATGGCAAAGTAAAAAGCTCCAGATGCAAGGCGCGCAAATCCTGAGGAGTGAGGCGTACTTAGGGGTACGCCGCAACGACGAAGGATACAGTGCAACGCCGCAGATGGATTTTTTACGAAGCCATCAATATTCTGCAAATGATGCGGAATGACATGTCTTGATACTTGGAAAGTATGCAAATCAAAAATTGTTGAAATTGCTGCAATTCTTCTTTCAACGCATCTAAGGGGGGAAATATGGGGGAAAAGTTGTTTATTCATGGCTACGAGGCTGTGGGACGTGGGGCTTTGAATGCGGGATGTCTGCATTTTTTTGGCTATCCTATTACGCCGCAAAACGAGATAACGGAGTTCTTTGCCCGTGAATTACCAAAAATAGGGGGGCGTTTCGTACAGGCTGAGAGTGAATCGTCCTCTGCCTCTATGGTCTTTGGGGCTTCTGCTGCAGGAGTCAGGGTGATGACATCTACGGCAAGCCCGGGCTGGGGATTGATGCAGGAGATACTATCTCATATAAGTTTTTGTGAATTACCCTGCGTTGTAGTGAATGTTCAAAGAGGTGGCCCTGGTCAGGGCACCACTCGTCATGCCCAGACCGATTATCTTTCTGCTACGCGAGGAGGAGGACAGGGAGGGTATAAGACCATTGTCCTTGCCCCTTCATCGGTTCAGGAATGTCATGACCTAATGCAGCTTGCCTTTTACCTGGCAGATAAGTATCGCATCCTTACAGTAGTTTTGGCAGACGGTATACTTATCCAGATAGCCGAGTATATCGAGGCAAAACCTCTGGATTTCGGCCCATTACCTCCAAAGGATTGGGGGTTGAAAGGTATAGACAAGAAAGGCGGCAAATTCGATCATATCCATTCAACTAGGGGACTCATACCCCCTATTTATAAAACCATCATTGAACAGATTCACGAAAAATATAAGAAGATAACTGAATCTGAAGTGAGGTTCAGAACATATCAGGCAGAAGATGCTGAATTACTGTTGATATCGTATGGGTACGTGGCCCGTTGTTGCGAGGAGGCCGTAAATATGGCCCGCAGCGAGGGGCTGAAGGTAGGCATGATCCAGCCCATAACCCTTTGGCCGTTTCCCTATGATATGTTAAAACAAAAGGCATCTCAGGGTTGCAGGTTCCTGGTGGTTGAAGACAGTATGGGCCAGCTATTGGAGGATGTATGGCTGGGTGTTGAGGACAAAAGCCTTGTTTCGTTTTTAGGGATGTCTTCCAGGCATGTTGCCGGAGAATTAGGGATGATCTTTCCAGAGACCATTTTTGAGGAGGTGAAAAGGTTGATATGAATGACAAAGCCGATTCTGTGAATAAAGAAAAGATTTATGGTCCATCAGATTATAAGCTCCCCTTTCCACTGCCATCCTGTCCCGGTTGCGGGAGCCCACTGGCATGCAAGCTTGTGACCGAGGTACTGGAGGAACTCGGAATGATTCGAAAGTCTGTGGTTGTCATTGGTGTGGGCTGTTCAGGTATGGGCTTTTTCGCCGGAAAGATAGATATGTCCTTATGTGCCCACGGATCTGCCCCTTCAGTGGCTAAGGGGATAAAAGAAGCCAACTATGATGACGTGATTGTCTTTACGTTACAGGGTGACGGCGACTGTGCGGCCATCGGGGCTGGATATCTGGTAAATTCGGCTGCCAGAGGGGACAAAATTACAATATTTATGCTCAATAACATCAATTATGGAACAACCGGGGGACAGATGGCACCTACAACCCTCATGGGTCAGGTAACAACGACTACTCCGGAGGGAAGGAGTGGGGCAACACATGGATATCCACTTCATGTACCGGAGATGTTGGCTACAATAAAAGGAGTTGCCTACAGTGCCCGTGGGGCGCTAAACAGCTTTGCCAACTATCAACGCACGAAGAAATACATAAAATCTGCGCTCCAAAAGCAGGCAAACGGAACAGGACTCGGCTTTGTGGAGATATTGACCACTTGTCCAGTGAACTGGCGTATGGCGCCGTTAGACGCGATGAAGTTTATAGAAGAAAAAGTTATAGCCGAGTATCCCCTTGGCGAATTCAAAAATGTAGATTCTCTCGATTGAGGATAAAAGACTGATTCAGAAGGAGGAGTCATGGAGCGTAAAGATGCTAACAAAGGAGAATTACTCATAGCCGGAATCGGAGGATGGGGCATTGTAACCATAGGAGACATGCTGGCTAAAGCTGCCCTCAAGGAGTTTGAAAATGTGGCATGGTTTCCCAGTTATGCGACCATGATGCGTGGAGGAGAAAGTGAGTGCTGCGTTATGTTCTCACATAAAAGAATTTCATCACCGGTGATATATAGGAGCTCCGGTGTAATGGTTCTAGGGGCCTCGAGAATCCCGGATTTTGAAAACAGGGTTAAACCTGGCGGCTTGATGCTGATAGAGTCCACAGGAATGAATGAGGGAAACAAAGTAAAGAGAAATGACGTGGACGTTAGGTATGTATCCGCAATGGAGGAAGCAACAAAGCTGGGAAGCATAATGAATGCCAATCTGGTCATGCTTGGTGCCTATGTAGGTGCAACAGGTCTAATATCAAAAGAGTCAATCCTGGAGGAGATTAAGGCCAGATTCAGTGGAAAAGGGAAAGGTAAGATTGTTTCAGCTTGTAAAGAGGCCTTTCTTGCCGGGCTGAAACTCATTCAATAATTATTTTATCAGGTCATTCTTCTTTTCCTCAAACTTTATAGATTCATCCTTTAGTTAATCTTCATTTTCGGAGATTCCTGTCTCTTCTTTCTTAATCCGTACCCTTCCTATTGAGCGATCTTCAACTGTGCATATCTTGATCCTATAGCGGTCTATGGTCAATTCTTCACCCTCTTCAGGAATTCTACCCATCTCCTTCGATATCAGAGCCCCCAGGGTAGGATTGTCCTCTTCCGGCAAAGAGATAGTCAGTAACCTGTTAACATCCCTAATTTTTATGTCACTTTCAATAAGGATTGAACCGTCCTTCTGTAACACGTAGGGACTCTTTATTAGATCAGATTCATCGTATATCTCACCTGTAATCTCTTCTATGATGTCTTCCATGGTTACGACACCCCTTATATTCCCGTATTCATCCACAACAAAGGCCATGTGTGCCCTCTCTTTTTGAAAATCCAGAAGCTGGACATAAACCACCTTTGTCTCCGGGATGAAAAGAGGTTGACGGATGATATTCTTAATAGCTAAATCAGGTCTACTCTTCCCCTTAAAAAAATCTTTGACATGAATATAGCCAAGGATATTATTTATATCCTTTTCATAAACAGGGTACCGCGAAAACTCATTTTCTGTAATTACCCTTTCAATTTCATCTAATCCCATACTCACTTCAATAGAAACAATATCGTTCACAGGAACCATTAAATCTTCAACAGTCAAATCGGTTAAGTCAAATATACCCGCAAGCATTCTTCCCTTTCTAGGTTCAAAGGCTCCCTCTTCCTCACCCACCTCTATCAGTGTCTCAATTTCCTCTTCAGTTATAGGCGACCAGCGTGATTTTCCCTTTTGGCCTATTATAAGCAATAGAAAGTGGGAAATCCTTGAAATTACCCACACAATTGGATGAAAAAGGACAATAAAAAAACGGACAGGATAGATGACTACTAAGGAAATTTTCAGGGCGTTGTAAGCTGCATAGGTTTTAGGAGTAATCTCACCGAAGATCAACAAGAGAAGAGTCATACCAACAGTT
>JBAZOX010000251.1:0-3862 GCA_041648535.1 Desulfobacteria bacterium
CAGAGGCATCTTTTACCTCCAAATAATCCCCGGCGTATGCGGTACGGGTATTGGGGTTAATTATGGTTTTATAACCGAACATAACGTCATTAGCAGTAAACGGGGCACCATCATGCCACCTCACCCCTTTTCTCAGATGAAAGGTTATGGTCAGACCATCTTCCGATATATCCCAGGATTCAGCCAGATCACCCACAAGGTTAAGGTGTTTGTCGTATTTTACCAGTCCGTTGAATATTAATCCGGCAATACCGTGAGAGGCACTGTCTGAGGACAACATTGGTATTAGATTACTGGCATCACCAATAGAGCTGTCTATCAGAATATCGCCGTAAGCGGGGGGGGCAGATTTAGAGGTGCGTTGAGAAACCTCCTCAGGCTCGCTTGAGCATCCCCAAAACCCTAATAAAACAAACAATATTAAGAGCATTTTAAATGATTTAGATATAATCATCAACGGCCTCCTTATAATGTTGAGAGCTAACACCATTTTAAAATGTAACTACTCAGCCACCGATCTACGCTGATCATCACTGATATTTTTTTCTTTTATTATCATATAACAGCGGGCTTAAGCCTGCTGTTGTAATTCTGTCTGCGTTCATCTGTGTGAATCTGTGGCTGAATAGTTACTTTAAAATTAACTCAAATGTATATAATTTGCAATTAAAAAAGCCCTTGTAAAATCTTCGCCAATTTGATAGTAGTTTAGATTACTTATTGCAATATCAAACCACAGAGGGCACAGAGAAATAAAGATATAAGGATCATCTCCAAATTAGTTGATGGATTATAAGGATTCGAGGGGTCTAGGATTCTAGTGAAAGGTTAAATTTGACAATAATGGGGAACCGGCAAGGAGGTTAAAAAATGAGAGAGGTTGTAATTATAAATGGCGTCAGGACAGCAGTAGGGACATTTGGCGGCTCCTTTAAAGACGTGCCTGCTGTGAAGCTGGGGGCTAAGGTTATTGAAGAAGTAGTCAAAAGGACAGGGCTAAAGGGTAATCAGATAGACGAGATAATAATGGGGAATGTTTTACAGGCAGGATTGGGACAGAATCCTGCCAGGCAGGCAGCAATAGATGCAGGGATACCCCAGGAAGTACCCTCATATACTGTAAATAAGGTTTGTGCATCAGGACTGAAGTCGGTAATGCTGGCAGCCCAGGCTATAATGGTGGGGGATGCAGAGATAATTATTGCCGGCGGCTTAGAGAATATGAGCATGACACCCTATGCCATAAATAAGGCCCGTTGGGGTGTAAGGATGAATGACGACAAATTGGTTGATTTAATGATACACGACGGTTTGTGGGATATATTTAATGGGTATCATATGGGGATTACAGCAGAAAATGTAGCAGATAGCTTTGGGATTACCAGAGAAGAACAGGATGACTTTGCGCTTCGAAGCCAGATAAAAACGGCCAGAGCCATAGAAGAAGGAAGGTTTAAGGATGAGATAGTGCCCATCGAGATTCCCCTGAGAAAGGGAGAAGTGAAAACATTCGATACTGATGAACATCCCAGACCCGACACTACAAAAGAGACATTGGCAAAACTACGGCCGGCCTTCAAAAAGGATGGAACGGTTACTGCCGGGAATGCATCAGGCATAAACGATGGGGCAGCCGCATTGGTAATAATGTCAAAACAGAAGGCAGATGAGCTTGGTTTAAAACCGATGGCTACAATCAAATCCTACGCTACTGCCGGAGTGGATCCGGCGATTATGGGTACTGCCCCTGTCCCTGCCAGTAAAAAGGCCCTTGCAAAGGCTAAATTGGCGGTTTCAGATTTAGATCTGATAGAGGCAAATGAGGCATTTGCATCCCAGGCAATATTTGTAAACAGGGAGATGGGATGGGATTTAGATAAAGTAAACGTTAACGGAGGAGCTATAGCACTGGGGCATCCTATAGGCGCCAGCGGTGCCAGGATACTGGTGACTCTGTTGTACGAAATGAAGAAAAGGGGTTCTAAAATGGGCTTGGCAACCCTGTGTATCGGCGGAGGGCAGGGGGCTGCTATTATAGTTGAGGTGTAGTTTTTAACGTAACTACTCAGGCACAAAGTGGCAAAGGCACATAAGCACAAAGCAGAGCAGGGTCGTTTCATTGTTTTTTCCTACTTTGTGCCTTTGGTGCTCTGTGCCTTTGTGCCTACCTGAATAGTTACTTTTTAACAATCATAAGGAGGCATATTATGGAGATCAAGACTTTTGGTATTATTGGTGCAGGACAGATGGGTAGTGGTATTGCTCAGGTTGCGGCTTCTACTGGATTTGACGTTATACTGAATGACGTTAAGGATGACTTTGTAAAGAAGGGAATATCCTCAATTTCCACAAGTCTGGATAGGATGCTTAAGAAGGAAAAGATTACCGCTGAACAAAAAGATAGTATACTTGCTAAGATTTCCGGCACCACTAAGCTGGAAGATATGGCAAAAGCCGACTTTGTAGTGGAAGCTGCAACAGAGAACCTTCCAATCAAGCTTGATATCTTCAAAAAACTGGACGAGGTTTGTAAACCTGCGGCAATCCTGGCCAGTAACACATCTTCCATATCTATTACAAGGATCGGTTCCTCAACCAAAAGACCGGACAGGGTGATAGGTATGCACTTTATGAACCCTGTTCCTATGATGCAGTTGGTGGAGGTTATCAGAGGGCTTCCTACCTCTGATGAGACTTTTAATACTGTGATGAAGCTTGCAGAAAAGATGGGTAAAACCCCGGTGGAAGCAGGGGATTTCCCGGGCTTTATCGCTAACAGGATACTGCTTCCCATGATCAACGAGGCTGTTTATGCCTTATATGAAGGGGTAGGGAAACCAGAGGCTATAGACACCGTAATGAAATTAGGTATGAACCACCCCATGGGGCCCCTAACTCTGGCAGATTTAATAGGACTGGACACGTGTCTGGCAATCATGGAGGTCTTGCACAATGAATTAGGCGATTCAAAATATCGTCCATGTCCCCTCTTAAGAAAATACGTAGAGGCTGGATATTTGGGAAGGAAGGCCGGAAGGGGGTTTTACGATTACAGCAAATGAAACCTGCCATCATCGTAGTAGATATGCTAAAGGGTGGAGTGGGGAGCAATCCAGCTCTTAAGGCAGAGGTCGAGAGGATAGTACCTAATATCCAGAGACTCCTGAAGGAAAGCAGGGGTTTGAATATCCCGATTATATTTGCCTGTGACAGTTTTCTTCCTCAGGATTTCATCTTCAAGGGGAAGATGAAACTTCATTCGATCCGAGGGACAAACGGGGTTGAGGTCATAGAGGAGTTGAAACCGGAAAAAGGGGATATGATCCTGGAGAAAAGGCGGTTCAGCGCCTTCTTCAGAACAGATTTGGATATGACCTTAAGGACCCTTGGGTTAGATACCATTGTGGTCTGCGGGATGAATACCCATGTATGCGTTATGTTTACAGCATGGGACGGTCTGGCCAACGACTTTAATGTTATTATCATGGAAGACTGCTGTGCTGCCCCCAAAAAGGAGACCCACGATACGGCCATCAACCTGTATCGAAACTCTCCTGTATACCCATTGTTCAGGATAATAACACTGAATGAATTCCTGGCAGAGGCAAACAATGGTTTAAAACTTCAAAGCCTCGGTAGGTTATCTAAGAGTCTCACAACCTTATAGAGGAGGAAGCTATGTATCCAGAGGACTACCGAAAAGTGATAGAGTTTCATGGCCATTCCTGTCCTGGGGTTGCCATTGGTTATCGGGCTGTGAAGGCAGCCATTGGGAAGGCTGACCTGAAAAGAGCAGGGGATGAAGAGTTGGTTGCCATTGTTGAAAATGATTCCTGCAGTGTAGATGCCGTCCAGGTTCTTC
>JBAZOX010000252.1:0-3857 GCA_041648535.1 Desulfobacteria bacterium
GGCTTCACCCTTTTGTCCCATGGCCGTGGCTTGTCCCGAACCCACAGCGATAGTCTTAAGAAAATAGCCCGTTTTTTTCTCAAAGATTGGAATTAAGACATCAAGAAGACCGGAGTCCTGGGTGCTGGTTGTGGTTGCGAGGATGATGGTCTTCTGTACTCCCTGAACCGGCACGACGAAACCGGACATAATGAAGAGAGCAAAAATAAGCGATAGAATTACCTGACTTTTGTTCCATTTTTTCATGATTTACCTCCTGTGCGCCGTCATGAGCGTTTCATGTGATTACGATAACCCTGGACACCGGTTTTCACCGGTGTGACGACTTTTATTATCAACTATATTGATGGCTTCGTAAAAAGTCCATCTGCGGTGTTGCACTGCATCCTTCGTCGTTGCGGCGTACCCCTAACTACACCTCACTCCACAGGATTTGCGCGCCTTGTATCTTGAGCTTTTTACTTTGCCATCCTAATTTTGACGAACCCATATATATTAGACAAAGATTGCCTTTGTCAAGAATAATAATTACAAATAATAACTAAAAATAGCTTATTATTACATCTTCTAATGGTTATACCATTGGTCATTTTCCAGATATACACTTTTTTTCCAAGGCACAACAGATTGGTGCCGGCAAAAATAAAAGAGAATAGACCTGACCTCGTCTGTCCGGATATATTGATGCCTGAAAAATCCGGCATAGGCCTATACAGAGAGCTCAGGAAGGATGAGGGATTGAAGGGGATTCCCCGTGCTCATTGTAACAGGTTTTAGATGGGATTAGCATCCTCTTATGGGTTTCAAGGAGTTCCTTTATAAGCGCTCTGTGCCAGGGCCTAAGGGATACATGGAAAAACCAATCGACAGACAGAAATTTCTTGAGAACATTGAGAAGGACTTAGGCTGAGGAGCAGGCGTAGTTCATAGGTGGGCTGTAGACAGACAAACATCATACAGGCTGTTGCCCAAACAAGAAAGGAAAGTTTGGGGCAACAGCCTGTTTTTTTATTCAGTCCACTCATCCTTTTCGTTGAAGAGGAACTATCTGGGGGAGTAACGGTCCCGGCTACATCTCAGGCCACTCTATATAAGGTTCTTTTATGTCAACCATGGCATTGACTATGAATTCAACTAACCCCGTGTATGATATGCCGCATTTTTCCCATGCATCATAATGGTTTAATATCTCCCTGATAGCACCCTTGCAGTTGGAGCATGGTGCACAGACCATCTTATTGATACTTGGGTCTATGACATCCTGAAAGGCATCAAGAATCTGTTTGAATTTCATCCTTCCCGATATTCTTGTCCTCCAGTCGGGGAAGTTCATAGAAGCCATAATGGCAAAGCCACTCCCCCCTCCGCAGCAGTAATTCTTAACACCATGGGGTTCCATCTCTCTGAATTGGGGACATATTTTACGGATAACTCTTCTCTGAGGCTCCACCACACCCATAAGTCGGGTTATATTGCATGGGTCATGCAGTGTAACAGGAAAATCGTTTTTCTTAGGATCGAGATTTAGTTTTCCATTGCAGACAAGGTCTTCCAGTAGTGTAAGAGAGCTCTCTCTCGGTATATTTATTTCCCCGGTTATAATACGGTCGGCGATAATAGAGATTGCCTTGTGGGCGTGACCGCATTCTCCTATAACTATCTTCTTTACCCCCAGTTTCTTGGCAATCTGGGCATGCCTTACCGCCACTCTGGCAAACTGCACATCATCATACCATAAGCCGTAATTTACGGCATCATACCCTAACAGATCACTGGAAAGCGTCCAGTTTAGACCTGCCGCTTCGAATATAATGGCAAAAGCCATTGGATTTTCCGGCCATGCCATGAACTCACCGGCATTATGGATAAGGAGTATGTCTGCCCCTTCCTTATCCATGGGGAACTTTATGTCCAGTCCTGTTCTATCCTTGATGTCATCTTCCAGAAACTCTATGGTGTCCTTTAATGCTACCGGGTTTAAACCCGTACTTGATCCAGTCTTCAAATGCTTCATCGAACCTGATGCATGGATTTCGACAGGAGCAATACCCATTTCCTGGCTAAATATCTTTCGGAGTTCATGGGTTATCAAACCGTTGTCAACACCAATGGGACAAGTCTGGGCACACCTCCTGCACAGGGTACACCTGTACGCCAATTCAGCTAACCTGGCAACTGTCGTCCAGTTGAGATCGATGTCGTTGCCACTGAATTTTGCAAAAGTCTTTCTGCCCTTTTTGATATATTTATTAACGATTGCCCGAAGGACCTCAGATCGATAGGTGGGCCTGTATATCTCTTGCCTCCCACTTCCGGTATAGATAGGACATGCCTCGTTGCAGGTCTGACATTTGGCACAGTACTCAAGAGATAGGGATAGGGGCTGTAAAAACGTCCAGTTATTTTCCTTTGTGAGAAGCTTTTCAAGGCCTGACAAAAACTTCCTGACGAGTTCCTCCTCTTCTCCTTTTGTCTCGGGTTTGGGTATACTAATGGCCAATACCCCATCAAGCGATGCCTCATATTTTTTCTTCTGAGCTTCCGTAAGTTGCTTAAAATCAGGATCAGAATCTGCTTTATCATAAGGGTATGGCAGTCTCATAAAGTCTACCGGGTTGAGTTGAACCATCTGATCCGATGGTTTGCCAATATCTTTGAGCCTTATTTTTCCTGCCTTCATCTATTCAACCTCCTCTGTAGCGGTCTCAGCCCACGTTTTGCCTGGCTTCATATGAGGTGCTGACCAGCTTTGCTTGACGTTCAAGAGTTTGTTCACTTTTGCCTCAATGGCGCTCCCCCTTGTATTTATCCTGTCATCCCAACGCACTTCGTGCCACGTAAAGTACTTGCCAATGAAGTGAGTCATGTGGGTGAAGGGCAGATACATGATAAAAAGGGATAGGAGTATTATATGCGCTACCAGACTTGAGCCACCAACAACCACAGGGCTGAATGTTATCAAACCTTTCATGTAATCCCTGGAGACGGTTAACGCTGAGTCATACGAAAACCATGCTATCAGCCCGGTTAAGAAAATGGCCAGAATGAACACCAGATTGAAGTAATCTATTGGTGCTGCAAAGGCTCGCAGGTCTTTATCGAAGGTTCTCCTCAGGAGTAAGCCAATGGCACCTATTGTACCCAGTATAAGCCCAATGGCACCAAAAATAATTGCCAGGGACTGGAGTAAGACAGGTATGGCACTTTGGGGCGATAAACCCGCAATGTTCGCTATAGCACCAATAAATAGCAATCCGAGACAACCGATTACCATGTAAATCCCAAAATGAAAGGGGAATGATACATACCAGAGCTTTCTATTATCATGATACAGCGCCCGCACAAAAAGAATCTCCGGTATCATGAATTTAATTTGACTTAAACTTGATCTTTTAATGGGTTTTTCCCACCAGTTCAATTCTTCGAAATAAGAGCCCCCATATTCACGCCCCTTTTCATGGGGAACAGGATAAAGCTCCCATCTCACATGCAACGGCATCCTTAAGTACTTTATGATTTTTCCCAAAACAACCACGATGAAAACAGCTAAACCCAAATAAGACAGCATCAGTAACAACATTCTTTTACCTCCCATTATTAAAATAAAGTATTTAGTTTGTCCTGAAAAATTCCCTTTTCCGCTCTCTGGTGCAGGTTTTTTGGCCCATCTATGATCGTAAGTCGTAAATCGTGAGTCGTAAATAGAATAAAATAAAACCGTTTCACGGCTTACGATTCACGACTTACGGCTTTTTGACAATGTTCTCTCCAAAGGAAATTTTTCATTTTTCAGGATGAACTATTTTCCCTGGACCTGCCAAGAACAGATTGGGGTTTAGTCATTTTTTTTCTATCTT
>JBAZOX010000253.1:0-3851 GCA_041648535.1 Desulfobacteria bacterium
AAGAAACTTCAAAAAAGCAACTTCTGGTAAAGATGAAATAGATGTTACCCCCAATAATAAAGAGGAAAATAAAGAGATCAAGGATAATTAAAGACAACTGCATAAAAATCCTTTCTTCTATTTCCTCCTCTTACTTTATCATCACCTGAGGGTTATCTCTCTACCCTGTGCTTTTATTTATACCCTAACCCGCATAAAGAAGAAAAGTGAACTAACGTGGGAAATGCCTAAAGTTTTTGATTTTTTATGTAACTTTAGACACTTTAGCTCGCTTCAAACTTCACACTCATCAAGAAAGAACCAATAACATGAAGATATTAAGTACCAAGGATACCAATTTTTTAACTGACATTGAACGGATATTAAAAAGGGGAAAACTCATTAATGAGACAGTGGAAGAAACGGTTCAGGCTATCCTTAGAGATGTGAAGGATAAAGGGGACAAAGCGGTTATTGACTACACAGAAAAGTATGATAAATCGAGATTAACACCCTCAGTTCTGAAGGTTAGTGAAAAAGAGATAGAAGAGGCCTTTAACAGTGTTAATAACAGTGATATTGAGGTGCTTAAATTTGCCGCCGGTAGGATTGAAAGGTTTCATAAAAAACAGATCCAAAACTCGTGGATCACAACTGAGGAAGAGGGGATAATCCTGGGACAGATGATTAACCCCATAGAAAAAGTCGGTATCTATATACCGGGTGGCAAAGCATCGTACCCTTCATCGGTTTTGATGAATGCCATTCCAGCCGGGGTAGCCGGTGTGCAAGAGGTAGTGATGGCTACCCCCGCCTCCAACGGTAAGATAAGCCCTTATGTCTTAATTGCTGCGAGTATCGCCGGTGTAAATAGCATATTCAAGGTTGGTGGTGCTCAAGCTATAGCTGCTCTCGCTTATGGAACCAAGACTATACCCAAGGTTGATAAAATAGTAGGGCCGGGAAACGCATACGTCTCCTGTGCTAAAAGATTGGTTTTTGGTGAGGTTGATATTGATATGATTGCAGGCCCAAGTGAACTCCTGATTATATCTGATGGAAGCGGATCACCGGCATTCGTTGCTGCTGATCTGCTGTCCCAGGCAGAACATGATGAGATGTCAGCCTCCTTCCTTATTACAGACTCTTATGATTTTGCAAAGAAGGTGGAAACCGAACTTTATAAACGGCTAGAGAGCCTTGAAAGAAAGGTAATTGCCAAATCATCCATTGAAAATAACGGTGCCATAATCATAACAAAAGACATCAATGAATCCATCGAACTCGCCAATAGGATAGCCCCTGAACACCTTGAATTGGCTATAGAAAGACCATTTGAAATCCTGAGCCAGATAAGGAATGCAGGGGCAATCTTTCTTGGTCATACCTCTCCAGTGGCCGTGGGAGACTATTTGGCAGGCCCTAATCATACACTCCCTACCGGTGGAACTGCCCGCTTCAGCTCCCCTCTCAGCGTAGATGATTTTATAAAGAAATCCAGTATAGTCTCCTTCTCCCAGAAAGCTTTAAAAAGGGTGGGGCAGAATACCATCCAAATTGCCCGGATGGAAGGGCTTGAGGCCCATGCCCAATCCGTGGAACAGAGGGTAAAAGAGGACGAGTCTTAACAGACTGTTGCCCAAACACTATCTCTCCAATTACATAAAATGAACATCAAGGAATTAACCCGATCTTATATTCTAAAAAATGCCTATAGTATATCCAAAGAGTTGGGCATATCGATATTCTTGGTGGGTGGGACCATACGAAATTTACTTTTATCATCTCGACTTGAAAAGGATTTTGACTTTGCCATGGAGGGTGATGTACAGAGTACCGCCAGGGGCTTTGCCGATAAAGTAAAGGGCAGCTTTTTCTCTCTGGACCCACAGCGGGGGCATTATCGTGTAACCATTAATGAGAATAGCCGGTCTATAGATATAGACTTCTCCGGATTTAGGGGGGTTGATATTGAAAAAGATTTGATAGATAGGGATTTTACTATAAATTCCATGGCCATTAATATACAAGACCTCTTTGAGAAAGACGAGATTAAGATAATAGACCCCCTGAACGGACTGGATGATATCGAAAAGGGGGCAATCAGGGCTTGCTCTTCCAGAGTATTCGATGATGACTCTCTTCGTCTGCTTCGGGCAGTAAGAATCTCTGCAGTAACCAACTTTACGATAGATGATAAAACGGAAAGGCTTATCAGGCAAAAAAGGGGGCTTTTGGTCGACTCTTCATGGGAAAGGATCAGAGACGAGCTGTTTCTTATACTGGATGCACCGCACGCATTCCGGCATATCGAGAAGCTGGACAGTTTAGGGCTACTGAATACCATATTACCGGAGATAAATTCCTGGAAGGATACAGACCAGGGTGAACACCACGACTATAATCTATTTGATCACGCTGTAAAAACCATAGAATTTACAGAAGCTATTTTGTCAAACTTCTCTGAGTATTTTCCCGATCATACCTCCGTTCTCAAAATACACTTTGATGAAGAGTTAGAGAGAAATATTTACAGGAATAACCTTATAAAATTCATTGCCTTCCTGCACGACTCAGGAAAGGTTGAGACCAAAAGTTATGACGGTGAAAAGGTCCGGTTCTTAGGACACGACAGGGTTGGCGAAGAAATCAACAAAACCGTTGCCAAGAGGCTTAAACTTGGCCATAAGGCAAAAAGGGTTATTGCAAATGTAACCAAAAACCACATGCGGGTCCTAAATCTATCCAAGTCGACCAGGATCAGTCAGCGCGCCAAATCCCGTTTTTTCCGAGACATGGGTAAAGACGGTATAGACTGTCTTCTCTTATCCCTGGCCGACGGGTTAGCAACCAGAACAGATACTGATGCAGGACAAACTGCCCCTCTTTTGGCTATAATACAAGACTTTTTAAGATACTATTTCGAGGATTGGCTCAAAGTGCCTGAAAAGCCGTTACTAAATGGAAAAGAGGTAATGGAGTTGATGGGAATTCTCGAGGGGAAAGAGGTGGGAAGGCTGCTGTCTATAACCAGAGAGGCAGAGATAGAAGGGCTAATATCAACTAAAGAAGAGGCAAAGGATCTGCTCAAATCATTAAACCCGTTCCAGTAAACTTGATGGACTTTTTACGAAGCCATCAAACTTAACCAGGGAATCTTATTAATGGGAAGCTGTTTTTTACAAATAATAAGGTCAATCCTTCTTGTCTTTATCTCCTTATCTCTTCTTTGCTTAAATCAGGTTTTTTGTCCTGATGCGGCTTTTGCTGACAGGATACGGGTGCTGATAATAGATCAAAACTCCCCCAGCATCCCTGGTAAAGATGAGCAATTGAAAAAAATCGGCAATAAGACAAAAGAAGACCTCCTTGTGAACGGAGCTTATTACACAGGTAAGATTGAGGTATGGAAGGGGCAAAAAGGGCTGTATGTCATAAATGAAATACCTCTTGAGGAGTATGTGAAGGATGTTGTTATAGCTGAGGTTGGAAAGAGCTGGGAAATTGAGGCGATTAAGGCACAGACTGTTGTTGCCAGAACATATGCTGTATATCATAAAAAAGCGAAGGAAAATTCTTATTATCATCTTACCTCATCTGTGCTGCACCAGGCATATAAAGGAAACTCTCCTAATGCGAGAATAGCGTATGCAGTAGAGAAAACCTCTGGTGAGATACTCACATTTAACGGTAAACCAATAGAGGCTCTTTATCACTCAACATGCGGCGGCAAGACAGAGGTTCCCGAGAATGTATTTGGGAAAAGCTATCCGTATCTCAGGTCAGTAGAATCAAGCTGCGAGTCTTCTCCATACTGGGTATGGGAGAGGAAAATCCCGCTGTATGAGATAGAAAAGGGATTGAAGATGTCA
>JBAZOX010000254.1:0-3837 GCA_041648535.1 Desulfobacteria bacterium
CAATTCGAGGCTCAACTAACAAGGGTGGTTTTTCTGCCCTTCGCAGAATGATTAGAGTTTTAAAAGATGGTTCTGACCTGGCTTTGGCTCCAGATGGTCCTAATGGACCGAGACATAAGGTTCAAAGAGGTATTATTGATCTGTCAAAGTTAAGTGGAGCCCCTATACTCCCAATGGCTTTCAGTTCTTCCAAAAGGAAGGTATTCAAAAGCTGGGATGCTTTTTTGCTGCCTCTCCCCTTTTCCAGGGGCGTTTTTGTATGGGGAGAGCCTCTTTATGTTGAGAACAAAGGTGATGAGGACTATCTGGAGAACAAAAGAAGGCTGTTGGAAGAGGGAATTATCGCCGTCACTAAATTGGCTGATGACTATTTTGAAAAATAGGTGATTAGGAGTCAGGAGTCAGAATAAAAAGATACCAAACAAGAGCTAAAGCAGATAGGATAGCAAGTGGTACAAAAATGTATCTATTGTATAATGTAGTGTTGATTCTTGGGTCTATACTGGCTCTCCCTTTTTATTCGTTTAAGATGATAACTGCCGGTAGATACCGGAGGAGTGTTCTTCAAAAGTTAGGCTTCCTGCCAAAAAAGTTAACACAATGCCTTGCTGGAAAAAGCCCCATTTGGCTTCACGCTGTTTCAGTGGGTGAAGTCCTCTCATCCATCTCCATAATCAGGATGATCAGAGATAGGTACCCAAACCACAAAATCATTGTTTCTACAGTAACAGAGACGGGAAACTATACAGCAAATTCCAGACTCACAGGGATAGACAGTATAATCTATTTCCCTCTGGATTACTCATGGGTGGTTAAAAAAGTCATCGATGCAGTTAACCCCCGACTGTTTGTAATTGTAGATACTGATATCTGGCCTAATTTTTTAAGAGAATTAAGCAAACAACAAATTCCATCCATTATTATTAATGGCAGGGTTTCCCCTCGGTCATATCGAGGACACAGGTGGTTTAAGTGGTTTTTCAAGACAGTATTAGGGTGCATATCCGTTTTTTCCATGCAATCTAAGGTAGATTCAGACAGGATAACAAGGAGTGGTGCAGATGCCACCAGGGTGGTAACGACAGGAAATTTAAAATTTGACCAGACGGTTCCTGATCTCACTGAGGCAGAAAAGGAAAGGCTTTTGGATTCAATGGGTTTAAAGCCAGACCAGAGGGTTTTTATTGCAGGCAGCACCCATAAAGGAGAAGAAGATATTGTTTTGGATGTCTTTGAAGCTCTCAAGGGAGAATACCCGGATTTAGTCCTGATTCTGGCGCCCAGGAATCCAGAGAGGTTTAGAGAGGTCGAAAATTTAGTATCCCAACGAAGTCTTAACTGTGAGAGAAAGACGAGGGTTAAAGCTTCCTCTGACTCAGCAGCTAATGAGGTGATCATCCTCGATACAATAGGAGAATTGTGTAAGATATACTCTATCGGACTTCTGGTCTTCGTTGGGGGGAGTTTAGTTAAGATCGGTGGGCATAACCTACTTGAACCAGCGGCTTACAAAAAGGCGGTAATATTTGGCCCTTATATGCACAACTTTTTAGAGATTTCAGAGGTGTTGAAAGATAGTGGTGGAGGGATTCAGGTCAGGAACAGAGATGAGTTTCTCTTCCAAGGAAAAAGGTTGCTTGGTGATCCTTCTCTTTTGCGCCAATTAGGGGAGGCAGCCTACAGTGTAATTGAAAAGAATCAGGGGGCGACCCTCAGAAATATGGAGATAATAGATAGGTTCGTAAGCCCTCAAAGGAGAGAGTTTCTAGGATAGTAACAAAAGCGGAAGATAATAGATAAGACTTATCTTATATCTGTTTTTTAATTATAGGCTATGAATCTCAGAACCATTTTTGAAAGGATTATTTGGCAGAGGCACGATAAAAAATGTGTAGAAATAGTGCTATTCCCTTTATCCCTGTTCTCTCTACTTTACAGGGGTGTTGTCCAGACCAGATATTGGTTATACCAGAGGGGTGTCTTACGATCAAAGAAGCTCCCTTGCAAAATCATCTGCGTTGGGAACATCTCTTTGGGTGGATCAGGAAAGACTCCTACAACTCACTATATTGCCAAATTACTAAAAGAAAATGGCTTCCGAGTCGGAATAGTGAGCAGGGGTTACAGAAGCAAGAGAACGGGTAAGGTAAACCTTATATCCAATGGTGATGACGTCATATTGTCCTCGATAGAGGCCGGTGATGAACCCTACATGCTGGCAAAGAAATTGAAGGGTATTCCGGTTCTGACCTCGAAGGATCGTTATCAGGGGGGCAGATATGCGATTGAACATTTTAATAGCAACGTATTGATTTTAGACGATGGTTTTCAGCATATAAGGCTTCAAAGAGACATAGATATTCTCTTGCTGGATTCACGAACAATATCTGGCAATAATTATCTTTTTCCAAGAGGGGTGCTTCGAGAACCATTAGGGAACCTGAAGCGGGCCGATGTGTTTTTGGTTACGAGGGCAAAATCAGATGAACAAAGGGAATTGACCCACACAATAAGAAGCATTAAAAAAGACTCTGAAATCTTTTACGGATATTTTCAGGCTAAACATCTGATAGACCCTTTTGGAGAGAGGAAAGGTTTGGATTGTTTAAAGGGCAAAAGGGTATTGGCATTCTCCGGGATTGCTAATCCAGAACACTTTACCACTTTATTGAAAGAGCTGGGGGCGATAGTGGTGAAGGAATTGATTTTCCCAGACCATCACTGGTATTCATCAATAGACTATAAGAGGATAGAGGAGAATTCAAGAGAGGTCAATTTCGCTCTAACTACAGAGAAGGATATGGTGAAGATACACAGTTCTTTTTTTAGCAATGTTAAAACATTTGCCCTTGAAATAGAATTATGTTTGGAGAAAGAAGAAGAGTTTAAAGATTTTTTGTTGAGAAGAGTAGGGGAGACATAAGTTTAAAGTTTGGATTACAGAAAGTTACTAATGGTTTTGGATTTAGAACATTTGAGTTTTGGACTTGTTTAGGATTTTGATATTAGGATTTAGGATTTTCTACCTCTTATGAAAGCAAAGAATAAGAAAGATATAGACTTTAACAGGATTGATAAAATCCTGGTCAGGTCAACTAACTGGATTGGCGATGTTATCCTTACTTTTCCTGCTATAGCCACTATAAGGAAGAACTTCCCCAGATCTTATATAGCGACGTTGAGCAGGCCCTGGGTAGCCCCTTTACTTGAAAATAATCCTGAAGTGGATGAGGTTATTCTCTACGATCGTAATCGAATACATAAAGGGATGTTGGGAAAGCTTAGGCTGGCGAAGGCTCTGAGAGAAAAGGGGTTCGATTTGGCTGTTCTCTTCCAGAACGCTTTTGATGCTGCCCTGATAGCCTTTTTGTCAGGTATCCCCATCAGGGCAGGGTATAACACTGATGCCAGAGGGCCTTTATTGACGAACAAGGTAATATTAGATAAAACAGTGCTCGGAAAACATCAGGTCTATTACTACCTGGAGATGTTAAAAGCTTTGGGGATGGACATCGTAGATGATAATCCTGCGATTGAAGTTTCTGATGAGGCAAGGAAGAGGGCAACGGAAATACTGGATTCGTTCAATATTCAAAAAAGTGAGTTATTGATAGGCATAAACCCTGGGGCATATTTTGGCTCTGCAAAAAGATGGCTTCCTGAAAGGTATGCCTTATTATCGGATATGATAAATAAGGATTTTGGCGGCAAGATATTGCTTTTTGGCAGTGGAGAAGAAAAAGCAATATCTGAAATGATACTGAGCATTGCTAAATCAGATATAATAGATCTTGTTGGCAAGACATCCCTCTTAGAGACTATGGCTTTGATAGAGAA
>JBAZOX010000255.1:0-3822 GCA_041648535.1 Desulfobacteria bacterium
TGACGGCTTCGTAAAAAGTCCATCTGCGGCGTTCCGCTGCATCCTCAGTCATTGCAGCGTACAGGTAAGTACGCTTCATTCCTTCGGATTTGCGCGCCTTGCATCTGGAGCTTTTTACTGTGCCGTCTGATTTTTGGCTTTTTACGACTTCATCATTTCTTGGAAAGGAGTATTAGAGATAATGTTAGATACTCAGAAAAAGGAAGAATTGATAGGAAAACACAGAGTTCACGATAAAGATACCGGGTCACCGGAAGTCCAGATTGCCCTGTTGAGTGAGCGTATAAATTATCTCACGGAGCATTTTAAGGTACATAAGAAGGACCATCATTCGCGCCGTGGGTTAATGAAACTCGTAGGCCAAAGAAGGCGATTGTTGGATTACCTGAAAGAAAAAGATCCTGATCGGTATCGAAGTATCATTGGTAAACTCGGTATAAGAAAATAAGGCTCTCTAGTTGAGTCCATTATTAAAGGGTTTGCGGTCTGACCTCAAACCCGTAAAGGAGATATGATTGGAGATGATAGAAAGAGTCAGTGTAGATTTAAATGGAAGGGCACTCTCTATTGAGACAGGAAAATTAGCAAAGCAAGCAAATGGATCAGTGCTTGTAACGTATGGAGAGACAGTAGTATTGGTGACTGTTGTAGCAGATAAAAAGGTTAGGGAGGGAGTTGACTTTCTGCCATTAACAGTGGATTATCAAGAGATGAATTACGCCGCAGGCAAGATCCCCGGTGGTTTTTTCAAACGTGAAGGTCGTTCCAGTGAAAAGGAAATACTTACTTCAAGGTTTATCGACAGACCCATACGGCCTCTCTTTCCAGACGGGTATTTCTACGAAACCCAGATTATTGCAACGGTCTTATCCGTGGATCAAGAGAATGAATCAGATACCCTGGCAATGATTGGTGCTTCTGCTGCTTTGGAGATTTCTGATATCCCTTTTGCAGGTCCATTGGCAGGGGTAAGGATAGGCCGGATCGATGGCGAGCTTATCTGTAATCCAACAAATTCACAGTTAAAGGAAAGTGACCTTGATCTTCTTGTAGCAGGCACCCGAGATGCGGTGGTTATGGTGGAAGGTGGAGCGAATATGCTTCCCGAGGATGTTATGTTGGAGGCTATATGGTATGGACACGAATCCATGCAGCCAATCCTCACAATTCAGGAAGAATTAAAAAGAATTGCAGGAAAACCGAAGAGGGGGATTGTAAGTAAGGTAATAGAACCTGAGTTAAAGAAGAAGGTTGAGAATGTGGCTCATGAAAAGCTCAGTAGGGCGATAAGGATACCTGCGAAGCTTGAGAGATACCAGATGTTTGATGAGATCAAACAGGAGACCATAGAGCAACTCTTGCCAGAGTATGAAGGAAGAGAAGAGGAGATAAAGGAGCTTATTGCGGAGTTAAAGAAGAAACTGGTTCGAGAGATGTACATCTCGGAGAAAAAACGGATCGATGGCAGGGGCTTTAATGATATAAGGCCCATTACCTGTGAGATTGGAGTCTTGCCGAGAACCCATGGTTCTGCTTTGTTCACAAGAGGTGAAACGCAGGTAATGGCAGCTACAACCCTTGGTACATCATCGGATGAAAAGAAGATAGAATCCATTTTTGGAGACAGCTACAAGTCCTTCATGCTGCATTATAATTTTCCACCTTTCTCCGTAGGAGAGGTTAAGTTCTTAAGAGGCCCGGGCAGAAGAGAGATTGGGCATGGTGCTTTGGCTGAGAGGGCAATTGCCAGGGTATTGCCTTCCAATGATGATTTTCCATATACAATCAGGCTTGTCTCTGATGTCTTAGAGTCAAACGGTTCTTCTTCTATGGCTACTGTTTGTGGAGGAATCCTTTCCCTTATGGATGCCGGAGTTCCTATAAAAACCCATGTGGCGGGGATAGCCATGGGTTTGATGAAAGAAAATGAAGATTTTATTGTATTGTCAGATATCTTGGGAGATGAAGACCATATAGGTGATATGGACTTTAAAGTTACCGGGACTAAGGATGGTGTTACAGCCCTTCAGATGGATATAAAGATTAAAGGGGTTACTAAAGATATACTCGAAAAGGCCCTTTATCAAGCTAAAGAGGGCCGGCTCTATATATTAGATAAGATGAAGGCCACAATTTCTGAGCCCAGAGAGTCTTTATCCATCTATGCACCAAGGATTATTACTATGCAGATTAATCCTGATAAGATTCGAGATGTAATCGGCCCTGGTGGGAAGGTTATCAGAAGTATCGTTGAGAAAACAGGGGCAAAGATAGACATTGATGACTCAGGGAAGATAAATATAGCATCAGTTGACAGCAAAGCTGGTGATAGGGCAATTGAGATGATTAAAGAGATATGCCAAGAGGTTCAGATCGAAGAGATTTATAAGGGAAAGGTTAAAAAGATCATGAACTTTGGGGCATTTGTTGAGATTCTTCCTGGAGTTGATGGTTTGGTACATATATCTCAGTTATCAGCAGAGCGGGTCAAGGATGTAAGGGATGTGCTTAATGAGGGTGATGAAGTCTTAGTTAAGGTTCTCGGTATCGATGAAGCCGGAAGAATTAAACTCAGTCGCAAAGAAGCGTTGGGAATGAGTCTCAAAGAGTAGTGAATTGAAAGGTTCTTTGAATTAGAGAACAGGACAAGATGTATCAAAAGACTACCTTAGACAACGGGATTAGGATAGTAACTGAAGAGATACCGTACGTTAATTCCGTTTCTATTGGTGTTTGGGTTGTCCTTGGGTCCCGTGACGAAAAGAGAAATGAAAATGGGATATCCCATTTTATTGAACACATGCTCTTTAAAGGGACCAAAAAGAGGACAGCAATGCAGATTGCAAAAGAGATAGACTCTGTTGGTGGCATATTAAATGCCTGTACCAGTAAGGAATATACGAGTTTTTATGCAAAGGTATTGACTAAAGACCTTCCTCTTGCCATAGACCTCCTCTCCGATATCCTTCTTAATTCCACCTTTAATCCTAAAGAGATTGACAAAGAAAAACAGGTAATACTCCAGGAAATCTGCATGGTAGAGGATACTCCAGAGGAGCATATCCAGGAACTATTTAACAGGGTATTTTTTCGTGAACATCCCTTAGGTTATCCAGTCCTTGGAGAGCCGGAAACCGTTGGTACTATAGATAGAACCAGGATAATCGAATTTTTCAAAGAATACTATACCTCCAACAGAATAATCATCTCAGTTTGTGGAAATCTTAAGCATGACGAAGTTGTTAGAAGGATCGAGGATGACTTTGGTCGCTTGCCGAAAGAGGATGGATATGCAGCCAAAGATTTACCAAATCCAATTTCTCAAGTCTTAATTCGAGAAAAAGAACTTGAACAAACTCATGTCTGTCTTGGAAGCAAGGGGCCTTCACAAACTCATCCCCTAAGATATGCAAGCTATATCCTGAATGCTGTGCTGGGTGGAGGGATGAGTTCACGTTTATTTCAAGAAATAAGGGAAAAAAGAGGGTTAGTTTATTCCGTGTATTCTTATATGTCAGCATATTTCGATACGGGTCTATTCACAATATACGCTGGTACCGATGGAGATGACTTAAAGAAGGTAATTGAGTTGGTTATAAAGGAACTCAGGAGGCTTAAGATCAATGCCCTGAAAAAAGGGCAACTCCAAATGGCAAAAGAACAACTTAAAGGGAATCTGATACTAGCGTGCGAAAGCATTGATAACAGGATGAGCAGGCTTGCCAAGAGCGAGATCTATTTCGGGAAATTTATTACCGTAGATGAGATAATCAATGGTATTGAAAAGGTCACTCCAGAGGGAGTTATCCAGTTGGCAGAGGA
>JBAZOX010000256.1:0-3816 GCA_041648535.1 Desulfobacteria bacterium
TCCTCTCGATTGGGAATACGTTGGTATACCCTATGCCCCCAACGATCTGCATGGCAAGGTTACAAACATCCCAGCACATATCGGTAGCGAATTTTTTTGCTTCACTTACCAGCCGTCTCGTTGAAGGGAGTCGGTTATCTGCTGTTTTCCCTGCGGCATGTACCAAGGCACGGGCCGCATCCAGTTGGGTTATGGCATCTGCAACTTTGAAGCTAACCCCCTGAAAAGAGCGTATATTTTTGCCAAAAGCGTATCTCCTGTTACTGTATCGCGCGGCAACCTCAATAGCGGCGCGTGCCAGGCCTAGTGCAAAGGCGGCTGAGGTTAATCTTTCCGGAACCATCATTGTGTTGAAAATTTCTGCACCCTGGTTGAGCCCACCGATAAGATTTGAAGCAGGAACCTTTACATCCCTGAAGATTAGTCGCCCTGTTCCCCCTCCACGTGTACCTAAAAGTTGGTACAGATACTTGGTTTCAACCCCCTCCCGGTCTGCTTCAATAAGGATTAGGCTGATACGTTCCTGAGGCTTTCCTTCTGGGTTGGTTTTGCAGTATACGATAAAGAAATCCGCCCCGTTAGCCGCTACAACGAACCGCTTTTGGCCTTTAACAATAAAACAATCGCCTTCCAATTTTGCCTCTGTAGTAGCCCCGAAAAAGTCCGATCCGCCCCGGGGCTCGGTTAGTGCCTCGGCAGAGATAAAATCGCCTTTGAGTATGGGTTTAAGAAACTTCTCTTTTTGCTCTTCCGTTCCGAAATTATAAAGGGCCTCACCCACAATGGAAGGCATGGCGAAGGCACAACCCAGAGCTGTACCCAGAACCCCAATCTCCTCAAGGGCAGCTACTTCAGCAGTCCAATTCAGCCCTCTGCCGCCATATTGTTTTGAAAATCTCAAACCCAAGAGGTTGCGATCTCCCAATGCCTTCACATACTCCTTAGGGTAGGTTATCTCATCCTTGTCCATCTTTTTTAGCAAATCGGAGGGCACCTCGTTTTTTACAAAATCTCTTACCTCCTGTTTTAATGCTCTTTCTTCATCGGTCAAAAGCACGTCCTGCAACATAATATTACCCCCCTTTCCTGTTAGGGAAACCATGAATCAAATAAGATTTAAAATGGCAGAGCTGTTCTCAAAATCCCCTATTGATTGGATAAAACCTGTGGCAGATTAATTTCCTACAGTTACTGCCACTCCGATTTTTGAAACAATGTTTTTTAACCGTTGAATATGATTATTGTCCGGAGCTTTTGCCATGGGAATGGAATACATCCCGCCAATCTGAAAACTCTTCGATTTCCCTCCTTCATGATAGGGGAGAAGGGAAATCTTCTCTACCCCAAGTTCACTTGCCATTTCGGCTATCTTTCTTATATCTTCAGGAGAGTCGTTGAAATCTTTAATGAGAGGAATTCTAAACCAGGTTCGTACCTTCTTGGAAAAGGTACGAGCATTTGTAAGTATAAGACTATTGTCTACACCCGTATATTTCTGATGTCTTTCAGAATCTAACTGTTTGATATCTAATAGTAAAAGATCAACAAATGGAAGTATCTCTCTAAAAACCTCTTCAGAGACATATCCACATGTGTCAAGAGCTGTGTTAATATCTTTTTCTTTGAAAGCCTTAATGAGGTTTAAGACGAATTTATTCTGAAGAAGCGGCTCTCCTCCAGAGATAGTAACACCACCTCCTGAATTCTTGTAAAAAATTCTGTCTTTTTCAACCTCTTTTACTATTTCTTCAATCCCCATATCTTTTCCAATTATTCCGAGAGATTCATAGATGCAGACCTCAGTGCATTTAAAACACTGACTGCATAAATCCCAGTTGATTTTCCTCCCATGCTCCTCTGTTAGGGATATAGCGTTATCAGGACAAGCCTCAGCGCAGCGACCGCACCGAGTGCATTTCACCTCTCGAACCATGAGTTGGGGGAAAAGTTTTTGAGACTCAGGGTTTGAACACCACGCACATTTCAAAGGGCAGCCTTTTGCGAATACGGTTGTTCTAATTCCTGGACCATCATGAATGCTGAATCTCTGAATATTGAATACTATTCCCCTCCTGCCATTTATGTGAGCTTTGTCTTCGATACTGTTCATATACCTATCTCTTATGTATTCTAGCTTGACTTTTTACCCACTCTCAATAGGCTGTTGCGAAACAAATATCCTGTAAACTTTCTGGTGAGACGTTATATGAAATTCTGTTCCGTTCTTTTGATAATAGAATCCTGCAGGCCTTTACTCAAATCCACAAAATAAGCACTATATCCTGCCACTCTGACTATAAGATCCTGATAACCCTCTGGATTTTTTTGAGCAGCTAAGAGGATTTTGCTGTCTACAACGTTAAATTGTATATGACTTATACCCAGCTCTCCCCATGACCTTAAATAGCTCATAAAAGTTTTTTTCATATCCCCTTCCAGGGCTGAGGGCAAAAACTTCTGATTGAGCAGATGATTGTAGGTTTTTTCAGTACTTATCTTGCTGGCAGATTTCAAGACAGCAGTGGGGCCATTATGATCTCCTCCCTGGATTGGCGACAGGGTTGCATCGGCAAAAGGGTCCCCATCTTTTCTTCCATCAGGAGTCGATGGGGTATTGAAAGCCAGCCCATAGGTGGCAGAAACTGCGCTCCCATCACCTCTATATGGATTTCCAAAACGATCTGTAAATTCAGCCATTACCTCCGAAGTCCTGTGATGTACTTCCGTTGCTATTTCATCGGGATAATCATCATCATTTCCGTATTTGGGTGACCTTATCATCATCTGCCGTATTTCTTCGAATCCCTGCCAGTTGTTGTCCATGGCTTCGATCAGTTTGTCCATATAAACCTTTTTATCTTCGAAGACAACCCTCTTAATGGCAGCAATAGAATCGGCAACATTGGTTGAACCTATTATAGCACACTGATCATGAACGCTCGATGGATATATCCATTGCCTACTATCTTTGCCCTTTTGAATGCATCCTTCCAGTACTGCAGAATAAAAGGGTCTGGGAAGATACTTTTCATAAAGGGAACGGCAGGTATTCTCTATTGTGACCATTTTCCCAAAGAAGAAACGTACCTGTTCAAGATACGCATCCATCAAATCTTCTTTTGATTCAAAAGTTCTGGGGTCAGGAGTTTTAGCCCCCCACTGCTCACCGGTTTTAGGATCTATACCCTGATGAAGTGCCCACCACAGACACTTGGGAAGTATAAAATAGCCCAATGCACGGCGCGCCCTGTTTTTTCCTGGAATCTCAATGTATACACATCCTGAACTTGCATAATCACGAGCATCTTCAAGGGGAACATCCCATTCCTCCAGTGTTGGAATCAATGATTTATCGTTGAAAAATGAAGGATACCCTATGCCCGTGCTGATAACGTCGATTGCCTTTGAAAGAAGTTCGTCTGGAGTACCATCATGATACCGCAATGCAATACTCGGCTCCAATGTCCGCATGGTTTTGGCCGTTTCCAATACCAGGTATGTCATCTCATTGGTAATGTCTTTTCCCTTCTCATCCACACCACCAAGTGTAATTGCCTGAAGGGAGGCAACCCCTCCATAGACACTGGACACCATCGGCGAGTAGACAAGACCCAGCTCCTGAAACTTCACCCAGAGAAGCTGAAGAAGTTCTAGTGCCTCGTCTCTGGTAATTTTGCCCTTTTGAATGTCACTTTCATAATGGGGACCAAATACCTTGTCAAACCGCACTCCTATACCTATAGTAGAATACTCTATGTATCTTACCAGGTGTATAAAATAGAATGATTGTAATGCTTCGAGAAGTGAGCGGGGCGG
>JBAZOX010000257.1:0-3736 GCA_041648535.1 Desulfobacteria bacterium
GAGTACCCTTGAAATGGCAAAAAAAGGCAAAAATTACAGAGAAATCCTTTCCTTCTTTTATCCCGGAACAGAAATACAGTTATATAAAGGCCGCTGATCTTAACATCTTCCTTTAACAGGCACTTAGAGAAAAAAGGCCTGGTGTAAAGAGAGAGCTTTGAAGAAGTACCCTTTTTCGCTTCAGCATACATTTTTTGACCCATCTAGTCTCGTTCCATGGAAAATTGGAAGAGTGGAGAAGTGGAAGTGTAGTAACCACCTCTCTACTTCTCCAGTCCTCTACTCCTCTACTCTCATGAATTCGCTCTCAGGGGACTTCTTCAAAGCTCTCGGCAAGTTGTGCAAAGGTCTCAAAACTTGATTGCTTCGCAACTTCGTCTATGTCACTGCCGGCATCGAAACCGATTGACAAAGTGGAAATAAAATTGTAACTTAAAAACATGCCATCTTTTTTTGAGAGGGTTATCCTCTTCGTCGCAACCGGAGCCTATAGCGGTTATTCACCTATTGCTCCCGGAACTGCCGGAACGCTGGTTGGTATCGGGATATACTTGATAATCTATAATCCCAATCCTCTCATCTACACCACTATACTCCTGCTTCTATTCTTTCTGGCTGTGCTGATTTCTGATAAGGCAGAGAAGATACTACTTGAAAATGACAGCAGGCATATAGTCATTGACGAGATATTTGGATTTCTGGTGACAATGGCCTTTGTTCCACGCAGTCTCCTGTATATTGTTCTCGGTTTTTTCTTCTTCAGGGTATTCGATATACTTAAAATCTTTCCTATCAATTTCTTCGATAAGAAGGTTAAAAATGGATACGGAATTGTGCTGGACGATTTGTTTGCCGGAATTTATGCCAACCTTCTTTTGCAGGGTGTTCAGTTTTTTGGCCTTTAATAAGGCGTAGAGCTTTGAAGAAGTACCCCTTTTCGCTTCAGCATTAATTTTTTGACCCATCTAAGCTCGCTCCATTGAGAATTAACAAACTCCCCTTCTCTGGCGGGTCAAACATGTTAATTCTCTACATTACGCTCGCTAAGGTGGGTTCCCCAAAAAATTTATGAATTCGCTCTCAGGGGTACTTCTTCAAAGCGTAAATAGTTTTTCAAAAGTCTCAGGCGGACAATGCGGTGAATGCCGAAATTATAACAATTGGTAACGAGCTTATTTCAGGCAGTGTTATAGACACTAATTCCTCTTTTCTTGCTGAGAGGCTACTCTCTATAGGCATAGAGGTTACCAGGATAACCTCTGTGGGTGATAATGAATTGGATATTACCGATTCTCTGAAGAGTGCGCTTCAAAGGTCGGAGGCAATTCTTGTTACGGGTGGTTTGGGCCCTACCCCAGATGACATCACTGCTGAGGTGGCAGCTAAAGCCCTTGGAAGAAAGCTCGTTCTCAATAAAGAGGCACTGGATTGGGTAAAGGGATTCTTTAAAAAACTAGGGTTAGAGATGTCTCCCAACAATGAAAAACAGGCACTAATCCCTGAGAGAGCAGAGTTAATAATGAATCCTACAGGGACTGCATGTGGTTTCTTAGCCCGTGAAAAGGACAAACTTATCTTTTTCCTCCCCGGTGTCCCCAAAGAATTGGTAAGGATGACAGATGAAAGCATCCTCCCCATTCTTCAAAGAGAAAAAGGAGAAGGCTTTCAATTTAAGACAGCAACTCTAAAGGTCTTCGGTCTGGGCGAGTCTAAGATAGCTGAATTGATAAAAGATATTGTTAAGAAATATGAAGCTGTCAGGATAGGTTTTCTGCCGAATTATCCTGAAAACTATATCAAGATTACAGCAAAGGGTCTTGATTATGAGGAAACAAGCACGATAGTCTCTACAATAGAGGAAGAAATAACCAACCGATTGGGGGATTATATTTTCGGCAGAGACGACCAAACCCTTGAAGGAGTGGTAGGAGACCTTTTAAGAGAAAACAGGGACACTATTGCCGTTGCCGAATCCTGTACCGGAGGGTTGATCAGTCATCGGCTGACAAACGTCCCTGGCAGTTCAGACTATATGATGAGAGGGATAATAGCTTATAGCAACCAGGCAAAGACCGATCTTCTCAACATCCCTGCTTCCCTGATAGATGAGTCTGGAGCGGTCAGTTCCAGGGTTGCTGAAAAGATGGCCCAGGGGGTAAGGGAGCTTGGTAAAACCACATTGGGTTTGGCAGTAACCGGTATTGCCGGGCCAGGGGGTGGAACCCCTGATAAACCTGTCGGTCTGGTATTTATCTCCCTTTCCGACAAAAGAGAAACAGTAGTGAAAGGTTACAATTTCCAGGGGGACCGATCCAGAATCAGGCTTGCAGCCTCCCAGGCAGCTCTGGATTTGGTAAGGAGGTATTATCTAAATAAAAATGGCAAAAATACGCAGCTTCCTGGCCATTGAGCTTCCGAAAGAGATAATCGGCAAGCTCTCGGAGATTCAGGATAATTTAAAAACATCCGGTTCCCAAGTAAAATGGGTAAAACCTGAAAGCATTCATCTAACATTAAAGTTTTTTGGAAATATTGAGGAGAAGACCGTAGATGACATCTCTCAGGTTGTAAAAAAAGTGACCGCAAAGATCGGCGCCTTTATTATAAACGTAAAGGACATAGGCGTCTTCCCCAATATGTTACGTCCGAGGGTAATATGGGTCGGAGTCGAATCCAGTGGAAGGACTCTGAATATCCTATGTAAAGAAACGGAGGACAGCCTGAAGAAGATAGGTTTTGAGCCTGAAGAAAGAGAGTTTAGGGCTCATTTAACCCTCGGCAGGGTTAAGTCTTTGAAAGACAAGAAACAATTAACAGAACAGATTGAAAAGCTTAAGGGATGCGAGGTCGGTTCTTTCAGGGTGGAAAATCTGTTCTTGTTCAAAAGCGACTTACGCCCCACAGGGGCGGTTTATACAAAGCTAGAGACCTTCAATTTAGGAGGCTCTCAGGACATTATAACCTAATTTGTTCAAACTTAAAGAATCTATAGGGAGGTTTCCATGGGAACTGACTCAAACAAAGAAAAGGCCATTGATTTAGCTCTGAGTCAAATTGAGAAGCAATTTGGCAAGGGTTCCATTATGAGATTGGGAGCAGATGCAATAATCCCGGACATACCAACTGTCTCAACAGGTTCACTGGGTCTGGACATAGCTTTAGGAGTGGGGGGTATTCCCAGGGGGAGGGTTATTGAGATTTTTGGCCCTGAGTCATCAGGGAAAACAACCCTTGCCCTGCATGTCATTTCTGAGGCCCAGAAAGGAGGCGGTATTGCGGCATTTATAGATGCAGAACACGCCCTGGACATGAGTTATGCCCGAAAATTGGGGGTAAAGGCAGAGGACTTGTTGATATCTCAGCCCGATACTGGAGAACAGGCTCTGGAGATCACAGAAATGCTGGTCAGGAGTGGAGCAATAGACGTGATAGTAATAGATTCTGTGGCCGCTTTAACACCAAGGGCGGAAATTGAAGGGGATATGGGAGACTCTCATATGGGGCTTCAGGCGAGGCTTATGTCTCAGGCACTTCGAAAGTTAACGGCAACCATCAGTAAATCTATGACCATTGTAATATTCATCAACCAGATCAGGATGAAGATTGGTGTTATGTTTGGGAATCCTGAGACCACCACAGGCGGCAATGCTCTGAAGTTCTATTCCTCTGTGAGATTGGATATTCGCCGTATTGCATCTATAAAAGAAGGACAGGATGTAGTAGGAAGCAGAACCAA
>JBAZOX010000258.1:0-3732 GCA_041648535.1 Desulfobacteria bacterium
AAACTGGCAAATAGCCTGCCCTGATGACTGCCCTTATGTCGCTCCCCGTGCGGGAGCGTGGATTGAAACGTTTTCGTGTGAACTTCACTTCAAGCCCCCAAAAGTCGCTCCCCGTGCGGGAGCGTGGATTGAAACATCTGAGTAAAGAATGGGGAGAGAACGCAGGATGCCGTCGCTCCCCGTGCGGGAGCGTGGATTGAAACATACTGCATGAGTATCTAATATAATTCTATTGCCGTCGCTCCCCGTGCGGGAGCGTGGATTGAAACGATAATACCTGTGGATGCCGACCCTGCCGTAATAGGTCGCTCCCCGTGCGGGAGCGTGGATTGAAACTATGAGATGCCGTTGCGACTGGTAGAGGTAGTAGTCGCTCCCCGTGCGGGAGCGTGGATTGAAACATGTCCCTTGTCATAGCTTCTATGTATCTGGGAGTAGGAATCTTGAAGCTCGAAAAAGGGTTTTAAAGTAGCCTTCTGGATCAAAGGTAGCGGACACCAACTCTCGCCTTTTTTGCCTTGACATCCTTATCTGCTCGTAATACCGTAGCTACTCCCTATTAAATATGTAAAATGACAACCAATGAAAAAGTATCCCCAGAGCAAAGCGAAGGGGAAACAATCTCAAAGAAAATTCCTACTCAATAAATTAGCAATTATAAAAAACAGGCAAAATCCCTTGATATGTTTAGCTTTATATTATATATTTGTAACTACTCAGGCACAAAGTGGCAAAGGCACATAGAACAGGCTAATAGCCTGTAGCCTATAGGCTAATAGGCTAGAAAAATTTGTGCCTTTGGTGCTCTGTGCCTCTGTGCCTACCTGAATAGTTACATATATTTAACCTTTCTAAGGGATATTTACATAGCAAAAAGAATATATCTAAGAATATCAAGAACAGGGGGTATTATGAAGATTAAGACAGTCTATGCTATCCCAAAATTACCTAAGAATCTTGAAAAACTCCGTAAACTTGCTATGAATTACTGGTTCTGTTGGAATTGGGAAGCAGTTTATTTATTTATGAGACTTGGGTTTGCCCCTCAACTTGGACATCGGGGAAACTTCTGGGAAGATTCCTATCAAAATCCTATCTTGATGTTGGGCCGCCTTCCTCAAGATATTCTGGACCAGGCAAGCAAAGATGAAAGTTTTTTGGCAAACCTTGAGGATGTTTATGAAAAATTTTCTGACTATTTAAAGGCACCAACCTGGTTTAAGGAAAAATACGGTAAAGACGAGAACTTCCTGGCCGCTTATTTCTCTAGCGAATATGGTATTGACGAAGGGCTGACCATTTATTCCGGAGGGCTTGGAATCCTGTCTGGTGATCACCTAAAGGCGGCAAGTGACCTTGGTATCCCCCTGGTGGGTGTGGGTATTCTCTATCAGGAAGGATATTTTAAACAGTATCTTAATCTGGATGGTTGGCAGCAGGAATGTTACCCAAAAAATGATTGGTATAATATGCCAGTAATCCTTGAAAGAGACAAAAGCGGGAAACCAATATTCATCAGTATAGATTATGAAGATACCCCCGTTAAGGCTCAAATCTGGAGGGTAGAAGTTGGAAGGGTTAACCTGTATCTTCTTGACACCAATATTCCTGAAAATTCTCCCAATCATCGTATGATTACAAGCCAGTTATACAGTGGAGACAGAGACATCAGGATAAGACAGGAAATCCTTCTGGGAGTAGGTGGGGTTAGGGCACTGGAAGCCCTTGGCCTTAAACCCACTGTCTATCATATGAATGAAGGACACTCAGCTTTTTTAGCCTTGGAACGAATTCGCAGCCTTATGGTAAAATATAATCTTAGATTTTTTGAAGCTGGAGAGATTGTTTGGGCATCCAATGTATTTTCTACACATACTCCAGTCCCAGCAGGTAACGAGCACTTCGATCCAAATTTAGTGAAAAAGTATTTTAATAAATTCGCATCTGATCTTGGGTTAAGCTGGAATAGATTTTTATCCTTTGGTCAGGAGGAACCTGGCAAGTCCCCAACGTTTTGTATGACAGTACTTGCCCTTAATCTTGCTGCCTTTTGCAATGGTGTGAGTAAACTACATGGCGAAATCTCAAGGAATATGTGGGAAAAGCTATGGCCTGCACTTCCTGCAAAAGAGGTTCCAATTGCCTCCATAACAAATGGTATCCATCCTAGATCATGGATAAGCCATGATCTAGGAGACCTTTTTGACCGCTACCTGGGTCCACGATCTGTTGAAAGACCTCAAGATTTCGAAACCTGGGGAGGGGTTGATCGAATTCCTGATGGAGAATTGTGGAAAATCCATCAAATAAGAAAGGAGAGGATGGTTTTCTTCGCAAGAAATCTCCTTAAAAAACAACTCTTAAACCGTGGCGCAAGTTTCACAGAAGCAGAGACTGCTCAAGAAGCTTTAAATCCCCATGTGCTCACGATAGGGTTTGCCCGTCGATTTGCTGCTTATAAAAGGGCGCATCTTCTCTTTAAAAACCCCTGTCGATTAATTCAAATTTTGACCAATCCTGAAATGCCTGTGCAAATAATCTACTCTGGAAAAGCCCATCCACAAGATAATGACGGTAAAAACTTAATAAAATCTATTATTCATTTTATACAGGATAATAATTTAAGGAACCATATAGTTTTTTTGGAAGATTATGATATAAATGTGGCTCGTTACCTGGTGCAAGGGGTGGATGTATGGCTTAATACTCCAAGAAGGTCATTTGAGGCCTCTGGAACAAGTGGAATGAAAGCAGCGGTAAATGGAGCAATAAATCTAAGCGTTCTTGATGGTTGGTGGTGTGAAGGGTATCAGCAGGATACAGGATGGGCAATTGGGAGTGGAGAGATTTATGCAAACCCCGAGGAGCAAGACTGCATTGAAAGTGAATCTCTCTATAATCTTTTAGAAAAAGAGGTAATACCTCTTTATTATAAAATAGACAGGGTTGGTTTGCCCAGGCAGTGGATAGCAAAAATGAAAAGTTCGATAAAAAAAATAGGGGCAGTGTTTAATACCCATAGGATGTTAATTGAATATACGGAGAAGTTTTATCTATCTGCAAGTAGAGGAGGACAGAATCTTTTAAAAGATTCTGCATTAAATGCTAAAAACCTGGCAGAATGGCGGAAAAAGATAAAAGAAAGATGGCCTCAAATACACTTGCATACAGATAACATAGTCTCAGAGAAAGACATATGTGCTGGGGATAAATATCCTGTAAGGGTTATGGCATGTTTGGGTGAACTTACCCCGGATGACGTAACTGTCCAGATTTACTATGGATTACTGGACACTCAGGATCAGATTACAGATGGACAAGTAGTTGACATGAAACCTGTTGAAAATACAGGGGGTGAATACCTGTATCAAACAGAAATCTCTCTTCCTGTTAGTGGAAGATATGGCTTTACAGCAAGAGCTCTCCCAAAACATCCTGATCTTGTCCATCCTTTTACCCCTCTTTTTATAACCTGGGAATAATTAAAAGGCTATTAGCCTATAGGCCTATAGCCTATTAGCCTAGAATTAAGGGTTAAGGGTTAATCTGAGAACGGAGAACGATTACCATGGACATTGAGTTTCATTACTTTCTGACCGGGCTTATTGCACATAGGGCAGGGTTTAACACAAATGATGCTAAAATAATCGCATATTCCTCACAGTATGTAGACGAGAATGATCTCTGTCTTGAGATTGAAGACAGATCAAAAGGTGAAAAATATTTTAATTA
>JBAZOX010000259.1:0-3730 GCA_041648535.1 Desulfobacteria bacterium
ACCACTTCCGAAACACATTACGATAAGTTGGCACGTCCAATCGAAGATTTATTGGAAGAGCTTGCCAGCGAAATCCCTCAAGAAGAATGGGATAAACTTCCCAGTGATCTGAATGATAATTTAGATCATTACCTGTACGGGGTACCCAAACAATGAAAGCGGTTTTTGCAGATTCGCATTACTGGATTGCAATAGTAAATCTTGATGATCCATGGGCAAAGGTTGCTAAAGCAGCAAAATTAGCATTAGGCGAGGTATGCATAGTTACAACGGACGAAGTGTTGACTGAGTTTTTAGCTGCCCTTTCAAGAGGCGAGCGTATGCGAAAACAAGCAGCAAAAATGGTCCGCGCTATCCTGGAAAATCCAAATGTGAAGGTTATTCCACAGACACGTGAGTCTTTTTTAAAGGGGCTGGCCTTTTATGAAAACCGAAGTGACAAGGAATACAGCCTGACCGATTGTATTTCAATGAACGTTATAAGGGCTGAATCGCTGGCAGAAGTCCTTACTAATGACCACCACTTCGAGCAGGAAGGATTTACTGTTTTGATAAAGAAATGATAACAGCAAAATCGCCAAAAATATGAAAACTCATACAAGTAATAAGATAGATCAGCTCATCATCAACTCTCCTTATGAAGAACCAGGGCATTACTGGAGCTATGACCGGGAAACCCGTCTGTTTTCCCTCAAGGAAGGTAGACGCCCGGCAGGCTATGTAATCGCTTCCGAAAGGTCAAAAACCTTTGATGATCCCGGTGTTTTTGTCGAAATCCCCATTGTAAATCAGATCAGATCACGTGTTAAGGCATGGCGCAATCACCCTGTCAATCCCTACGCCGGAGTTACAGGGATCACAAAACGATTGCTTGAGCACTGGCAAAACCATGAAGAACGGGAGTATCGCCGGTTCTTTTTCTGTCAGATGGAAGCGATAGAGACCCTGATCTGGCTTACCGAAGCTCCTGAATCGGAAAAGGTGGGGATAGAGATACCCTCGGACGGCGGGCCGTTCAGTCGTCTCTGCTCCAAGATGGCCACAGGTTCGGGCAAGACCATTGTTATGGTGATGCTGATTGCCTGGCAGGTTTTGAACAAGGTCACCTATCCCCAGGATGCCAGATTTTCCCGGTATATTTTCGTTGTTGCGCCTGGTCTGACAGTGAAGAGCCGTCTGCAGGTGCTGTTGCCTTCCGCTCCTGACAACTATTACGATGAGTTCAATATCGTACCCATCGGCATGAAGGATAAACTGCGACAGGGAAAGGTCCTTATCCGCAACTGGCATGGTCTGCAATGGGAGAGCGAAGAAAAGATAGCCAAAAAAAAGAGCGTGGATAAACGGGGAGCAAAAAGCAACGAAGCCTATGTCCGTGAAGTGCTGGGCGAGATGGCTAACTCAAACAACATTGTTGTCATCAACGATGAAGCGCACCACGCATGGCGAGTGCCTGCCGAGTCAAAAGTAAAGGGCATTAAAAAAACGGATTTAGAAGAAGCGACCATATGGGTGAACGGGCTTGATCGCATCCATGATGCTAGAAATGTTCTGGGCTGCTATGATTTTTCGGCCACCCCATTTGTACCATCGGGCAAGAAGAGTTCGGAAGAGGCACTTTTTGGATGGATTGTCAGCGATTTCGGGTTGAATGACGCCATAGAGTCAGGACTGGTCAAAACCCCGAGGGTGGTAATCCGGGATGACGGCCAGTTGACTAAGGGCTATAAGTCCCGATTGTATCATATTTACAATGACACAGAGGTCAAAGATGACATTAACCGGAAGGCAGATGCCCATGAACCTTTGCCTGATCTGGTGATCAATGGATATTATCTTCTAGGTAAAGACTGGCTGGAAACGGCCAAAGCCTGGGAAGATGCTGGATTCAAAACACCCCCGGTCATGATCTCTGTTGCCAACCGCACAGAGACAGCCGCTCGGATCAAATACGCCTTTGATCATAAAAAGGTACGGATCGACGAATTGTGTGTCCCGGAAAGGATACTCCACATAGATTCCAGGGTGCTTGAGATAGCCGAATCCCAGGAAGAGGCTACAGCTCTGCATGATTCCGATGAAGAAAGCGAACTGGAAAACGGACAGGATCGCAGACTGTCTAAAAAAAAGCTTGCAGAGTCTCTTCGCCAGATGGTCGATACTATCGGCCAGATCGATAAACCGGGTGGCACTATTCAAAAGGTGATCTCTGTTGGGATGCTTTCCGAGGGATGGGATGCAAAGACTGTGACGCACATTATGGGTCTTCGCGCCTTTTCCAGCCAATTGCTGTGTGAACAGGTGGTGGGTCGTGGGTTGAGACGGACTTCCTATGAGATCAACACGGAAACAAACCTCTTCGAAGCCGAATATGTGAATATATTTGGAGTGCCTTTTACATTCCTTCCCCACGAGTCCCAGGACGGGCCGCCACCGCCGCCACCGCCACCTAAAACCCGTATCGAGTCGGTCGTTGAAAAGCAGCAATTCGAGATCAGCTGGCCGAATATCATTCGTATTAACCACATCTATAAACCCAAGCTAACGCTTGATTTTGACAGGGTAAAGTCGCTGGAACTGTCAGCCCATGACACGGCAACCAGAGCGGAACTTGCGCCTATGCTGGAAGGGAAGCCTGACATGACTCTGCTTTCCAGGATAGACCTGGAAGATCTGGGCAGAAAGTTCAGGATGCAGAAGGTTATCTTTGAAACAGCGCGAGATGTCTTTGACCAGATGAAACCTGGATGGAAAGGGAACAAGGAATACTTACTGAGCCAACTGATACGACTGGTTGAGTCATTTATCGCATCTGAAAAAATTCGAATTACGCCTCCACTCTTTCATCAGGATGATGACAGACGGCGTATCCTCTTAACACTGAACATGAACAAGGTGGTCCAACATATATGGGAAGCCATCCGTTTTGAGAATGCAGAATCCATTGAACCGATCTTCGATAGAGATCGTCCTATTCGTTCTACCGGCAACATGCAGACGTGGTACACCGGCAAACCCTGTGAACATACCCGAAAATCTCACATCAATATGTGTGTCTTTGACAGCACATGGGAAGCCAGTGAATCCTTTGAACTTGACCAAAATTCCAATGTGGAAGCCTGGGCTAAGAATGACCACCTGGGGTTTGAAATCCTCTATATCTTTGGTGGGGTGGTTAGAAAATACCGGCCGGATTTCATTATCCGACTCAAGACCGGCGATTTTCTCATACTGGAAATCAAAGGCAAAGACACACAGCGTGATAAAACAAAACGTGAGTTCCTCAATGAATGGGTAATGGCAGTCAACGATCATAGTGGTTTCGGAAGATGGAAGTGGGGCGTGTCCAGAAACCCGGCGGATGTGGAAGGGATTATTGAGGGTGCTGTGAGGGAAAAGTTTGGAAAAGAATTATCGGAAAAAAGGAAGGGACTATAAAGATAATGGTAATACAAAATAAGATAGAGTTTGACTTCGGGGCATTTGTATTAGATGTGAAGCTTTTTGACACAGCAGTAGCAAAAAACTTTGCAGAATACCTGCCATATAATGTAAGCCTGATGCAATGGGGCAAAGAGCTTTATGGCTCAATAGGAAGAGACTTGGGAGAAGAAAATCCGGTTGAGAAGATTCCCCCTGGTGGAATTGCCTATACAAACAAAGGGAACTATGTGTGTATTTTTTTTGGCCAGACACCTGCATGGGCTGTGGAACACATCGGTCATATCCT
>JBAZOX010000260.1:0-3726 GCA_041648535.1 Desulfobacteria bacterium
GGTGCAAATGAATTTGAAGCCATGCAAGAGAAAATCGAGCTTCTATCAGATATTCAAACCTCTCTCAATCAACTGGAAAAAGGAGCAGGAATCAGCCATAAAGATGCAAAAGAGAAACTATTAAAGCGAGTTCCAAAATGAGAATAATCTGGTCTCCTCTTGCTGTCGATAGAACATCGGAAATAGCCGATTATATTGCCCAAGACAAACCATCAGCGGCAGAAAAATGGATTGATACAGTATTTTCTAAAGTTGAGCAGCTAAAATCGTCTCCCGAAATCGGCCGGATTGTACCCGAAATTAATGATAGCCAATTTAGAGAACTAATTTACGGCAATTACCGCATCATTTATCGTATCGAAACCAAACAAATATCCATCCTCACAATTCGACATGGCAGACAAATATTGCCAATAAATGAAATTAAGACATAACAAGCGCATGACCCGCCGGTATAATTATGACAGGGCCGATTGGTATAATGCTTATCTTCCGCTTCGTCAAGATGGGTACCCCAAAAATCCTGCTCATGTTCGCTCCAAAGGGAATTTTTCAGGGCGAACTATTTAGGGGATTAGTGAGGAGGCAAAAAGGCTTCTGAAGTTTTGAGACGTAATCTCTGCCACCTCTTCAAGGGACGTATCTTTAAGGGAAGCTATCTTTTCCGCCACATATCTTACAAAAGAGGGTTCGTTTCTCTTGCCCCGGTAGGGAACCGGTGTGAGAAACGGACAGTCGGTCTCGATCATTATTTTTGAGAGGGGGAGTTTTTTTACTATATCCTGAAGTTCTACAGCCTTCGGGAAAGTTATCGTACCAGGAATTGAGATATAAAACCCCATATCTATACAACTCTTCGCCATAGAGTAATCGCCTGAGAAACAGTGTATAATCCCTCCCAGATTCTTGGCGCCTTCTTCTTTCAAAATCTCCAGGGTTTCCTTATGGGCATCTCTATTATGAATTATAACAGGAAGCTTCAACTCATTGGCCAGGTTGATCTGTTCTCGAAATCTCTTGATTTGAATACCCTTTGGAGAGAGATTACGGTAGAAATCAAGGCCAATCTCTCCAAAAGCAAGTACTTTTTTGTTATTGGCAAGTGACTTTAAAACCGCATAGGTGTCTTCGTCAACATCTTTTGCATCATGGGGATGGATGCCTATGGATGCATAGATAAAATCGTAAGAGTCTGCCAGTGTTATAGCCTTGCTGCATGACTCCGAATTTATTCCAATAGTAAGGATATAGTCTATTCCGCTCTCTTTTGCCCTTTTGATAACCTCATCTCGATCATCATCGAATTCAGGCAAATCAAGATGGGCGTGAGAATCTACTAACATACCAGAACCTTCTCTGCAATTCAGACACTGGACTCAAGACTTTAGACATCAGACTTTTCTATATAGGAAATTAACCCCTGGAGTATTCTTAAACCTTCTTGAGCTTTTGCCCATAATTCTTCTTCAGTCTTCGGTCTTCGGTCTTCAGTCTAATGTCTGATATCTGATTTTTACTGAGACCTGATGGCTAACAGCCGAACGCTTACTTAAAAATCCGCCCTGTTTGCGCTGTCAGCCAGTGCTTTGATATGGCAGGTATCATTTATCACAGAGACAATAAATCCTCTCTCTGAGTTGTCGAATATGTTTATTGCGCATGTATCCTGTCTTATACACCAGAAATGTTGATTGGTCAGCCCCAGTACCGCACACAGAATCACCTTATTTACTACCCTGTGTGAGGCGATTGCGACGATCTCATTTTCATGTCTGGCAAGTATGTCATTTAGAGCTCCCATAGATCGGAGTTTTACCTCATCCAGGCTTTCACCATCAGGCATCTTAACATTATGAGGTTCTCTTTGCCATTTATTATAAAGCTCCTTATGTTCTTCCTTCACCCTGTCATGTGGCACACCCTGCCATTTTCCAAAGTTAATATCGATAAAACCCTCTGCCTCTTTTATCGAGATGCAGGGGCGGGACCTACCGATGGCATTGGCTGTCTCCATAGCCCTGCTCAAAGGGCTTGAATAAATTGCATCTATCTTGTAATTACTAAGGGCTTCACCGGTTGCTCTTGCCTGTTCAAGCCCTACAGAGTTAAGGGGTACATCAATCCTTCCTCGAAATACCTGCTGTTTGTTCCAATCGGTCTCTCCATGTCGAACAAGGAGTATTGTCGTCATGCTCTATTTCCTCCTGAAAAACAAAAACTTACTTTGATGCGAAGATTAGCATCCAATCCATTCACTGTCAAATAGTTATTTGTACTGAAAAAATACCTTGACTTGGGAAAAGGAGCAGGTATATTTGTACCTTGACCTTCAAAACTGTTTACCGTTTACGGTTTGCAGTTAACAGTTACTAGTAGAGCGTTTCTTTATTAAGATGTCATCTCGACCGAAGGGAGAGATCTTTTTAACTAGCCGTTATAAATAAGATTTCTCGTTTCACTCGAAATGACAGCATTGCAATGTTATTTACGAAACGCTCTACTAGAATACAAACCGTAAACTGTAAACGGAAAACCGTGAACGGTTACCCAAAAAGGAACATAGGATGGAATACTACTCTCGAAGGCCATATCTTTCCTTTGGGCCTTCAATGACCCCTACTGTTAAGAAGCTTTTAATCATATCAGGGGCAGTCTTCTTGCTTCAAGCAATAGTTGGTCAGCAGATGAACCTGATCTTTGGATTGGTTCCTGCTCTGATATGGCAGAAATATTTTCTTTGGCAATTAGGGACATATATATTCCTCCACGGAGGGCTTTTTCATTTATTGTTTAATCTCTTTGCACTTTGGATGTTTGGCTGTGAATTGGAAAGGTACTTGGGTTCCAGGGTATTTCTAAGGTACTTTTTTATTGCCGGCATTGGTGCCGCAATATGTACTGTGCTTATAACCCCTAACCTCTTTATCCCTACTATCGGAATGTCTGGAGCAATATATGGGATCCTTTTAGCCTATGGTTGGTTTTTCCCTAACCGCATTATTTATATTTATCTATTCTTTCCGATCAAGGCAAAATACTTTGTTATGATATTTGGGGCAATTGAGTTCTATGCATCCATAGCCGGAACCGGTGGAGGCATTGCCCACATTGCTCACCTGGGGGGAATGGTTTTTGGTATAATATACTTAAATTACCATGATATATGGAGATTCTTATGCCAGTACTATATGAGATGGAAGTTGTCAAGGCTTAAGAGGCGCTATAAAGTCATAAATGGTGAAAAAAATAGTGATAAGACCTTCCACTGATGGAGCCTTTTTTATGAGGATTTATTGTAACTGCTCAGGTAGATAGGCTGTAGTTTAGGCTATAGACTATTAGCCTGTAGACTATTAGCCTACTTCAGCCTACAGCCTACAGTCTATTAGGCTACTACAGCCTTCAGCCTACAGTCTAAACAACCTGAGTAGTAACGAGGTATCTATGACAAAGATAAAGATCTGCGGAATAACCAATATAGAGGACGCTATCTGGGCAACAAACCTTGGGGCTGATGCCCTGGGTTTTGTGTTTTATAAAGACAGCCCCCGTTGTATTCGAAAGGATACGGCTAAGGAGATAATTCGTAGGCTTCCCCCTTTCGTGTCCTCGGTAGGGGTGTTTGTTAATGAGAAAGAGGATAGAGTCAGAGAGATTAGCTCAGACTGTCGTCTGGACATCCTCCAGTTCCATGGCAATGAATCACCGGATTTCTGTTCTCATTTC
>JBAZOX010000261.1:0-3721 GCA_041648535.1 Desulfobacteria bacterium
ATGCCTTGTGCAGGTAAGGACAAATAAGACCCTCGATATACTTCTCGCCTGCAAGACCATTGTCGATGCCGACCTTGAGGTTACCGTTCCATCCCACGAAAACAAGGCATTAAAGACCGTAGAACATTTCCATTCTGACAGCGTTGCTTCCGGCAGGATTGATACAATCATAAAAAAAGAGGCTGCCCGAGATGGGGAGACCAGCTACACAAAGGTGTACGTTGACGGGAAGCCCGTTTTTGTTGAAGTAGGAGATACCTTAACCAGATCCTATGGTATAGCCTTGGATATCGGGACAACCGCCATCGTTGCGGTCCTTATAGACCTGAACAGGGGCGAGACTGTCGGAAGTTCCTCTACACTCAACCCCCTTGTATTCTACGGCCACGATGTAATGTCCAGGATACGGTATTCGGTATCTCAGAAAGACGGTCTTTTGAAGATGCACAGGGAACTCATCTCTGCCGTAAATCTGCTTATAGACGTCCTAACTACCGATACCGGAGTCAAGCCTGAAAACATATATCAGCTTGCGGCGGCGGGGAATACCACGATGCAGCACATATTTCTGAACAAAGAGATTGCAGGCATCGGCAAGTATCCATACAGAGCAGAGGTTCTTGATACATTCACAACTACAGCCAAAGAACTGGCTGTCAAGATTGCGGATTTTGCCCCTGTGACGACATTCCCATGTATCTCGGCCTATGTCGGTGGAGACATAGTCTCCGGCATCCTGGCTATCGATCTAAAGGAATCAGAAACACCAGCCCTTTTCATTGACATAGGCACCAACGGTGAAATGGCCCTATTACTTGATGGGCGCATAGTTGCCACATCAACGGCGGCGGGTCCCTGCTTTGAAGGAATGACCATAAGCTCCGGGATGAGGGCTGGGCCTGGAGCAATAGAGCATGTGAGTTTTGGAGAGGAACTGTCTCTTGAGATAATCGGCGGCGACCCGGCAAGGGGAATATGCGGAAGCGGGCTTTTGGACCTGGTCGCAGAACTGATAAGGACAGGGATTGTAAATTCAAGAGGGAGATTACAAGGCAGGGAGAGCAGTGAGGTTTCTGAAAGGTACAAGGGACACCTTTTTGAAAAAAACAGCAAGCGCCACTTTAAATTAACTGATGGGATATCAATATCCCAGGAGGATATACGACAGGTACAACTGGCAAAGGCTGCCATTAGGGCCGGGGTTGAGATATTGCTTGATGAGTGCAATTTAAAAGTGGAAGAGCTGAAAAAAATCATAGTTGCAGGGGCATTTGGCTACCATCTTAAAGAATCAAGCCTCTTTGGCGTAGGTCTTCTTCCTGAATTGAATGGGATAAGCCTTTCTTTTGTCGGTAACTCCAGCCTTGGCGGCACTGTGAGGATGCTTTTGGATAAAGGGCTCATTGATGATTCAGATCATATCGCCAGGACTGCTGAGAATTACGACCTTTCCAAGGTTCCGGGTTTCGAAGCTGCCTATGTCAGGGAGATGCACTTTTAGGAAAAAGGCAAAGGGGTATTTGATGAAAAGAGACCAAGGATACTGGTCTCCGGCTGTCCAATGGCAATACCCAACTGGAAGCTCCATAATGCCATAGAAGACAGCGGTGCAATCGTTGTGTGTGAAGAGAGTTGTGTAGGTACCAGATACTTCACCAATATGGTGGAGGAGGGATGCCCTACCCTGGAAGAAAAGCTGAAGGCCATTTCAGAACGCTATCTGAAGATTAACTGTAGTTGTTTTAGCCCCAATGAAGAACGGATCAAGGATATCCTTCAATATGTCAAAGACTATAATGCTGCAGGTGTCATCCACTACACCCTTCAATTCTGCCATACCTACAACGTTGAGTTTGTCAGGGTTAAGGAGGCACTAAAAAAGGCTAATGTCCCTGTGCTGGAGATTGAAACGGACTACAGCGAAGGCGATGTGGGGCAGTTGAAGACCAGAGTGGAAGCCTTTGTTGAACAGGTATCCCAGTAAAAGGTTACAGGGTTCAGTTGTCAGGGGTCAGGAAAAGCCTTCCTGATAACTGATCCCTGACCACTTTGAACTGTTATGTCTTCCAAGGCAGTTTCTCTTCCATAAACTGCCTCCCCCGTCGGGGGAAACAGAACCCTAATCCAAAAAAAGCTTGCATTATTTACAAAAAGAACCGAGAATATCAGGCACAAGTTTCTCAGGGAAAAGATTGAAGACTATATTATCATAGCATATACAATATACATCTTACTTTAAGAGTAAAGGTATGGCATCATCAATGAGGTGAGAGAGGTAAACTTGAGTGGGAGTAAAAAATGAGAAACAGTAACATGAAAAAAAGTGCATATCTTATAATAACGTTGTCCTTATTGATTGTACTGGGAAGCTATAGCGGAATCGCTTCGGCTTCGGGCAAAATCCAGGTTGCCGTCAGTGTCCTGCCTCAGGCCTATTTTGTGGAAAGAGTGGGGGGAAACCAGGTGAACGTCCAGGTCATGATCCCCAGAGGTGCATGTCCTGAAATGTACGAACCGACCCCTCAACAACTGGTCAGGCTGTCCGACTCTAATATCTACATTAAGGTGGGCGCCCCTGCCTTCCCCTTTGAAGAGAAGTATCTCCATGTCATCGCCGGGAAAAATAAAAAAATGACCGTGGTTAATATGTCAGATGGCACACGTTACAGGGAACAGGACCCCCATGTGTGGGTTTCTCCTTCCTTCGTAAAGATAGCAGCCCGGAATATCTATCAGGCGCTGTCCCTTTATGATCCTCAACACAGAGATTATTACGGGAAAAATTTGGCAGCATTCTTAAGTGATATTGAAAAGTTAGACCGTAAGATCAGGACACTGCTCGCCGACAAGAGAGGTTATGCCTTCCTGGTCTATCACCCTGCCTGGGGATATTTTGCCGATGAGTATGGCCTGAAACAGATGGCCATTGAAGAAGAGGGGAAAATAAAAGGCGCATCCCATATCAGAGAGATGATTGATATAGCAAGGCGGAAAGGCATTAAGGTCATTTTCGTCCAGAGGGGTTTTGATACAAAAAGCGCCCGAACAATTGCCCACGAAATCGGCGGAAAAGTAATGGAAGTGGATCCATTAGAGAGGGACTGGCTGAAAGGCATGGAAGCCTTTGCGGAAATTCTCCCTCAGGTGTTGAAAAAGTAGCATGGAACACCTCATTGAAATTACCGATGTATCTTTCGGATATGAAGACATTCCCGTTCTCGAAAATGTTTCCATGGATATCTTCGAGAGGGATTTTCTTCTGCTCATAGGCCCCAATGGAGGTGGAAAGACAACGCTCCTGAAACTCATCCTTGGGATCATCAAGCCGTGGAGCGGCTCTATCCGTATTCTCGGAGATGTCATCGGACGGCTGGGATATGTCCCGCAGTTTGCAAGTTTTAACAGAAATTTTCCGATCAGCGCCCTGGAGATGGTCCTCACGGGATGTATAAGTCCGCAAAATTACCTCAAGAGGTACACAAAAGACGATATGGAAAAAGCTGAGATGATCCTCGAAAAGGTAAATCTACATGATAAGCGGCATGAAAACGTTAAAGACCTCTCCGGCGGTCAAATCCAGAAGGTGCTTATCGCCCGTGCCCTTGTTTCTGAACCGGTGGTCCTGCTCCTGGATGAACCCACAGCATCAATTGACATTACGTCAAAAACCAGCCTCCTGGATTTTCTGAATGAACTCAATGAAAAAATGACCATCGTCGTT
>JBAZOX010000262.1:0-3699 GCA_041648535.1 Desulfobacteria bacterium
TTCCGCTGCATCCTCAGTCATTGCAGCGTACAGGTAAGTACGCCTCATTCCTTCGGATTTGCGCGCCTTGCATCTGGAGCTTTTTACTGTGCCGTCTGATTTTTGACTTTTTACGACTTCATCAATGTTGAAAAGAGGAGGAACGAATGAAAAGAAAAGGATTACGCAAGGTTTATCTATTATTGTTTATCGGTTTAATGGTTTCCGTATTTTTAATGAAACCGACTCCTGCACTTGCCAATGACGTCCCCGGTGTAACCGACAGTACCATAAAATTAGGGTTGATCTTGGATCAGACTGGTCCTGCTGCCAATGTTACCGTACCAATCACTCAAGGGATACGGAGCTATTTCAGATACATAAACGAGCAAGGAGGGATTAATGGCAGAAAACTCAATCTCCTGGTTGAAGATGATCGTTACGCCATTCCAATGGCTATCTCAGCCTTCAAGAAACTCGTTTTTAAGGACTCGGTGCTTCTTCTAATGGGACCTACTTCAACCGGTGCCGTAACGGTACTCAGTAGATCGGCACAAGATCACAAAATACCTTTAATATCTGTTGTAATGCCTGAAATAACTGTAAAACCCTTTAAAAGATACATTTTTACCACTGCGGATATCTATCCGAACCAGATGAAGATGCTGATCGATTATCTTCTCAAAGACCTAAATCCCAAAGATCCAAGAATTGGATTGGTTTATCCTGATAACGAAACGGGCAAAGTTGACCGTTCAGCAGCCTTGGAGGTACTTAAGTCGTATAAGCTCGTTCCAGTTTCTGAAGAGGTTCTCAACCCGGGTGCACTTGACGCCAGTTCACAAATAATGAGCTTAAAAAAGGGCGGGATAAGTCACATAATTCTCTGTGGCGGCATTCCTCAAACAGCGGCTGTTTTTCTGAGAGAGTCAAAGAAATATGGACTGAACATACCCGTTTTGGGGAGTTGGGCTACGTGTGCAGAGGAAGTTATAAGACTGGCTGGAGGCGCTGCAAAACGATTTTATGCCGTGAACCATATGAGTTCATGGTATGACGATGAACCAGGGGTAGCCAAGATGAGGAAAATAACCCTCAAGTATGATCCCGGCACAGAAAAACCTTATCGTGGGAAGATATATACCCATGGTTGGGTTCTCGGTCTCTTAACAGTAGAGAGTTTAAAGAGGGCTGGCAGAGTTCTGGACAGAGAAACATATATAAATGTGCTAGAGGGTATAAAGAACTTTGATACAGGAGGACTTTGTGGTCCTATTAGTTACAGCACCACTAGCCACAAAGGTGGAAACACCTGGAAGATATTTAAGGCCGAGCCGGATACTGAAAAGTTTATCCCTTTGACTGATTGGAGGAAATCCGACTGATTTGTTATCTGAATCCGAAAGGGCTGTCAGGCAGGCTAAAATTTAGGGCTTGACAAACTTAAGAACTTTTTGTATAAACCTAGTAGCTAAAGCTCACATAATATAATACGATGAAGTATTATATTATTTATACAGTGGGGTATCAGATTAGGAAGTGACAAAGGTGTCCAATAAAAAGGGCACCTTTTTTTATTTCAGCAAAGAATAATGGTGTCTAATCAAATTTTTATTTAGTGCATAGAGAAAGGAGATTTTTATGAATTTACAACGACCAAACGCAAATGATGCAACAAGAACCACAAACCGCTCCCGGAGTGTAGTTCCCATGAGCGGTCTTTGTACCCGCTGTCTGGACGGTTGCAGGGGAAACTGTGAAGTCTTTAAAGCTACCTTCCGGGGCAGAGAATTGATTTACCCTGGTCCATTCGGAGAAGTTACTGCTGGTGGAGACAAAGACTATCCTATTGACTATTCCCATCTCAATATTCAGGGATATGCCCTTGGAGCCAAGGGACTGCCTTCCGGGGTTATAGGTGACCCTGATACCGCAACTTTTCCCGGGGTAAATACTGAGACCGAATATGGCTGGGATATCAAGGTGAAGATGAGGGTTCCTATCTTTACCGGTGCCTTAGGTTCTACCGAAATAGCCAGAAAGAATTGGGAACACTTTGCCATCGGTGCAGCCATAAGCGGGGTAACATTGGTGTGTGGCGAGAATGTTTGCGGTATCGATCCCCAGCTTGAGCTCGACTCCAATGGCAAAACTATTAAGGCCCCGGACATGGACAGACGAATTGAGACCTATCGCAGGTATCATCAGGGTTATGGTGAAATTCTTGTTCAAATGAATGTGGAAGATACCAGACTTGGTGTTGCAGAATACGTTAGCAAAAAGCATGGTCTGAATACTATTGAATTAAAATGGGGACAGGGTGCCAAGTGTATCGGTGGTGAGATCAAGGTCAACAGTTTAGAGCGGGCTTTGGAATTACAGAAACGTGGCTATATTGTCACTCCTGACCCTTCCAACCCCACAAACCAGGCTGCCTTCAAAAGTGGTGCAATTAAAGAGTTTGAGCGTCACAGCCGACTTGGTTTTATAGACGAAGAGGGCTTTTATGCGGAGGTTCAACGTCTGAAGAATCTTGGGTTCAAACGAATCACCTTGAAAACCGGCGCTTATGGTTTGAGGGAACTGGCTATGGCCATCAAATGGTCTTCAAAGGCTAAAATTGATTTACTCACTATTGATGGTGCTCCAGGGGGAACCGGTATGAGCCCCTGGCGGATGATGGAAGAGTGGGGGATGCCCAGCCTTTACCTCCATGCTGCGGCTTACGAATTCTGTAAGAAACTGTCCGACAAAGGTGAACGAGTACCAGATATTGCCTTTGCGGGTGGGTTTAGCAGTGAAGACGGTGTATTCAAGGCTCTTGCCCTGGGTGCCCCTTTTACCAGAGCAGTCTGTATGGGAAGGGCATTGATGATTCCGGGTATGGTCGGTAAAAACATTGCCAAGTGGATCAAAGAGAAGGATCTTCCCAAGACCGTCAGTGAATTTGGTTCAACCCCGGAAGAAATCTTTGTTTGTTATGAAGAAGTTGCAGATCTGGTTGGCAAAAAAGAGATGGATAAAATTCCTTTGGGTGCTTTAGGGATTTACAGTTATGGCCAGAAGATTAAGGTAGGACTGCAGCAGTTGATGGCCGGCGCTCGGTGCTTTAGCATGCCTGCAATCACCCGAAGGGAGCTTATGTCCCTAACTGAAGAATGCGCTAAAGTTACAGGAATACCGTATCTCATGGATGCCTACAGAGAAGAGGCGCTGGCAATTCTGGACGCGTAACATTCCTCAGTATATCCAGTATATTTTTTAGAAAGAGGGGGCGTACATTTAGGTGGATTGCCCCCTCTTTTTTTGCCTGCAACTAAGATAGACTTGTAAAAAGTCAAAATTGGAATGGCAGTTTTTGGATGGTTAAGGTAGGCAATGTGAAATAATGAAAGATAGATTGAGCCTGTAAAATTAATCTGCTGAGTCTTTGGAAGGACTAATGACAGAATCATCACTCTTCGTAGTCTCTGACTTCGTCTCTTTCTGGTCAGCACCTCCATTCTTTTTCGCATAATCAGTCGCGTACCAACCGGTTCCTTTTAAATGAAAGGCACATTGTGAGATTAATTTGCTTACCTCACCTGAACACAATGGGCATTTTAAAGGGGGGGGATCAGAAAATTTTTGCAAAATTTCAAACCCCTTCCCGCAATTTTTACAATTATACTCATAGATTGGCAATTTAACTACCCCCTTCTCCTCATCTTATATCAATAG
>JBAZOX010000263.1:0-3699 GCA_041648535.1 Desulfobacteria bacterium
GGATCAATGCTCTGCGCCTTTTCTATCGCTTGCACCAATACCGGAATATAGTTCCATCCGGCTACAGCGCCACCTTCCCATTTACCGTATTTCTTCTCGTATCTGACAACAAATTCCTTAATCCTGTCCGTAGCTGTGGTATTAGCCCAGCAATCGATATAGCCGTCACTAAACTGTGCTCCAGCTAAGGACAAAATTTCTTTTGAGGAATTTCGAGCGCTGGACATGAACATTCCTTTATAACCCATCTCACGGGCCTGTTTTATCATGAGTGCTACGGACTGGGTGGGGGAATTTATCTCTATTAACTGGGGTTCTTTTGCCATCACCTTGGTCAGAAATGGGGTAAAGTCTTGGGTACCTACCGGGTGATATTCCTCGGCTACAGTCTTTAGACCGGCCTTTTTGAAACCATATAAGAAATCAGCGGCACCACTCCAGCCAAATTCATTATTTTCACCCACCACAGCAACACTCTTGACCTCAGGATGGGCTTTGGCCAACCACATCGCCATCGGCACTGCCTGTTCTCCAGGGGTATTTAAGACCCTGAACTTATATTTGAGATTTGGGCCAATGGATTTGGCCGAATAGCTGCCAGTAAGATGAAGTATCTTGTTGGGTTCGGTTATAGACTCCATTGCCAGTGTAGCAGTAGTACACCATGTACCAATGATGAATTTCACCTTATCCCTGTAGACAAGCTTCTCGGCTGCAGCCCTGCCTCCCTCAGCCTTCCATTGATCATCCTCTATTATCAATTTTATCAAATAGTTATCCTTACCGACTTTGATGCCACCCTTCTCATTGACCCACTCCTCTTGAACCCTAATCCCTCTTTCAATGGGGGCCATGAGACCAGCGGCAGGACCTGTCAATGAAAGGGTACAACCGATCTTGAGCTCCTTGGTACCAGCCCAGGCAGTGGTTGCCAAGAAAATCAGAGACAATCCAAGCATCACTCCTTTAAATAACTTAACCATTTTTAACCTCCTTCTTTCCTTTAACAATGATTAAAAAGAAACTTAACCAACCTTCTTTCTCCTGACCATACGAGTAACCCAAAATACCATTACTACCGCATCCTTTTGATTCTTAACCTCGTGTTTAGATGTAATGACACCCCTATCAGGTTTTTTAGTCATACTTTTTTCAATAACTTCAATCTCGACCCTTATAGTGTCATTACATGCGACAGGGGACATCATCTTCATTTCTTTCAATCCCAAGAATGCTATGCCTGTCGCATGAAAGAGTCCCAGGGCAACGAGTAATCCTTCAGCGATACTATAGACTAATGCCCCTGGTGCTATCCTTTTTTGGAATACACTTTCGTTCTTAACATACTCCATGTTCATAAACAGTTCTTCATAAAAACCGGCCAGGGCAACAAAATTGACTATATCTGTCTCTGTTATGGTTCTCGCCATCGTCACAAACCTATCCCCTACATTGAGTTCTTCAAAATATCTCCCTCCCATACTCCCCCCTCCCAATATAAAGTTTGCCCGACAACTTAACACCCCAGGGTCTGCGTGAGCACAAGCATAGTATCTGTTGGACAAACTAAAAATACCGTTAGAAAAAACAATGCCCCAATCTTGTAAGAATCAGTTAAATCCTTGCTCTGTCCTGTTTATAATCTCATCCTGCATCATCTTGGGTAGATCAACAAAGTAAACACTGTACCCAGCTATCCGTACAACAAGATCTGCATACTTTGTTGGATCCTTCTGGGCATCCAGCAGGGTTCCCTTATCCATCACGTTAAACTGGATGTGAAAGTGACCCAAATCTGCCCATGTCTTTAAATAGGAAGCGAACAACTCCTTATACTCCCCTTCCAGGTATTGGGGCAGAAATTTTTGATTCAAGAGTAAGGTATAAGTCGTTAAAGGGTCTATCTTTGAAGTGGATTTGAGGACCGCAGTGGGACCGTTTCTGTCCATACCACGCTCAGGAGACAGGGTACCGTCAGCAAAGAGGTCTCTATCTTTCCTGCCATCAGGGGTAGCCCCTGTAAGTGTGCTGTAACCGAAATAGTTGGCCCCGGCACTCCCATCCACCTGGTAATAGTTGCCCTTGGATGTTTTCACCTTCTTCATCTCCGCTGCTGTCTTGAACTGAACTTCTCTTGCTATCTCATCGACACAATCATCATCGTTGCCAAACTTGGGGGCATTCAGGAACATCTGCCGCATATCGTCTTTGCCTTCCCAATTGCTATTCACTGCATCAATAAGCTCGGAGATACTTACCTTCTTCTCTTCGAAGACAAGCTTCTTCATAGCCGCCAGGCCATCGGCTACATTTATCAGGCCTACAGGTGACATTACCTTCTTGTCGAAGTAAGACCATTTCCTGCAATCTTCCCCTCTTTCGATGCAACCATCAAGTAAGGCAGAGAGAAAAGGTCGAGGTAAGTACTCCTCATAGAGGATATCTGCCATATTGGCTATCCTTGCCAGTTTATCCATGAAGAATCTCACCTGTTGTAGATAGGCATCCATCACATCCTCAACCGAATTAAAAGTCAAGGGATGTGGAGTAGCCACCCCTATCTGCTTACCACTGAATTTATCAATCCCCTGATTCAATGCCAGCTCCAGACACTTGGGTGCAATTAGAACCCCGGATAACGCCCTGTAGGTTATATTCTTTCCCGGTACCGTCCACCTCATACAGGACTCTATCCCATAGTTCCTGGCATCCTCTATCGGTATACCCTCGTTTACTATCATCGGTATTACCACTTTATCATTGAAGAAGGGAGGGTATCCAACGCCTGTTTTCAGAAGGTCGATGGCACTCATAATCAGGTCTTTCGGTATATTATCATGATACCTGAAGGCAATCTGTGGCTGTGCCCCTTTGATCACCTTTGAGGCATCGAGAATAATATAGCTCATCTCATTTGTGGCATCCTTACCATCAGTGGTAACCCCTCCAATGGTAAATGTGACATTGGGGTGGAAACCAACATTGCCGCTCCCCATCAGCGGCGCCACCAATTCACCCCTGGAATTAAACTTTAACCATAAGAACTCCAATAGCTCCTGAGCCTCTTCCCTTGTAATATTCCCCTCTTCCTTATCTTTCTTGTATATTGGATATAAGAGCTGGTCGAGCCTCACGGCATAACCATTCATGTGGAGCTCATAGACACGGGAAACCAATGTTATGAACCATATAAATTGTAAGGCCTCGTGGAAGTTTCTGGGTGGATTCTCTGGTACCCAGTCGCAGATAGCAGAGATATTTCCCAACTCTTTTTTTCTCTGAGGATCCTTCTCTCTGTCTGCTATCTCCTTGGCCAACCCGGAAAACCTCTTTGCAAAAGCAATCCCCGCCTTTAAGGATATTATTACCGCCTTAAGGAACTGCATCTTTTCAAAATAGTCTTTGTCAACCTGAGAACCTATACTTTTTAGCTTATCTTCTGCCTCTGCTATCAATCCCTTCAAACCAACTCTGAAGAGCTTCTCAAAGTTTGGCACCCCTGATTCATAGTAATAACCCCAAAAGATTGGGCCACTGAATTTCCAGTATGGTTTTACATCGTCAGGAACCAAGTCCCGCTCTTTTCCCTGAACAGAGATATTCTGCCAATACTTATAAATCTCGTGGAGCTCTTCCCTGCCTGCATCATCCAGCATGCCTTTATAACGTTTCTCAATCTCTTTATCCAACCACCTCCAG
>JBAZOX010000264.1:0-3673 GCA_041648535.1 Desulfobacteria bacterium
AGGATGTTTACCAAGGGTAAATGCCAGATTTGTCAGAAGCTCTGTCAGGCAGAGGCAGTAGATTACGAACAGGAAGACGAGGTCATTGAAGATAAATTTGGCGCCATTGTAGTGGCAACGGGGTACGACCTTTTAGATGCCAGTGTCTACGGCGAGTATGGTGGTGGAAGGTTTAAGGATGTTATTAGCGGACTCCAACTGGAGAGGCTGATAAGCCCGGCCGGCCCCACAGGAGGACATATAGTTAGGCCGTCAGATGGCAAGGAACCGAAGAATGTTGTCTTCATCCAGTGCGTAGGGTCTCGGGATCCTGAAAAGGGATTTCCTTATTGTTCCAGCGTGTGTTGCATGTACACAGCGAAACATGCGGTATTGCTTAAGGAACATATCCCCGATGTTCAGACGAATATCTTCTATATGGATATCAGATCATCCGGCAAGAACTATGAGCAGTTTGTGCAGCGAACAATGGAACAATACGGTGCGTTGTATATCAGAGGAAGGGTCTCAAAGATTTACCAGCGAGGGGATAAACTGATAGTTAAAGGGGCAGATACCCTGGCAGGAAGCCAGGTAGAGGTAGAGGCGGATTTAGTTGTGCTGGCTACGGCGATAACTGCGCGCCACGATTCAAAGGAATTAGCCAAAATCCTGGGTATCCCTTATGATCAGTTTGGATTTTTCACGGAGTTGCACCCAAAACTGGCTCCGGTTGAAACGGTCACATCCGGTGTCTTTCTGGCAGGCGCCTGTCAGTCTCCTAAAGATATTCCAGATACTGTCGCTGCTGCCAGCGGCGCTGCAGTGAAGGTTGCAGCCCTTTTCAGCGGTGATTTTCTGTCGATGGAGCCACTCGTCTCAACTATAGATACCTCTGTCTGTTCTATGTGCAAGGCGTGTATGGAGGTCTGTCCTTATAATGCTATTCAAGAAGAAGAGATTACCCTGCGGGATGGAACCAAGAAAAAGCAGCTCAAGGTACTGGAAAGCGTGTGTCATGGGTGTGGGGCATGTGTTTCCACTTGCAAATCTTCCTGTATTATGCTGAAAGGGATGACCGACGAACAGATATTTGAGGAGTTGATGGCAGTAGCTCAGTAATTATGAAGAATAAAGAGGGGTAACAGTTTACAGGGTTCAGTTGTCAGGGTTCAGGAAAATACTTAGCCTGTCTGACATCCGATCTCTGACCCCTGTGAACTTTACAAAGAGGTTGTGCTATGGAAGAGACAAAATGGGAACCAAAGGTAGTGGGGTTTTTGTGTCACTGGTGTAGTTATGCCGGCGCAGACTTGACCGGTTCAGCTCGTATGGAATACCCCCATAACATAAGGATCATAAGAGTTCCCTGTTCTGGAAGGATAGACCCTATGTTTATTCTAAGGGCACTGCAAAACGGACTTGACGGCGTTTTGGTTTCTGGTTGTCATCCGGGGGATTGCCATTATCAGTCTGGGAATTTTCATGCAAGAAGAAAATTTGCAGTGACCAGGAAGCTCCTTGAATACGTCGGGATTGAACCGGAGAGGGTTCAGTTTAGCTGGGTTGCTGCATCTGAAGGACCTAAAATGGCTCAGGTAGTAAAGGAATTTGTGGAGGGAGTGAGGAAGGTAGGTCCCAACAGACTTTTTAAGGATGAGATAAAAGATGGAGAATAGATTAAAGGAAGAGGCCAGGAAGCTCTTAAAGGAAGGTAAAGTTGACTACATAGTGGGGTACGTAAATGGAACCGTTAAGTTTAGAACTTCCCCATTGATAACGAATAAAGAAGAGGATATTGAAAGTCTGGTTATTAATCCTTTTATAGCAAACAATCTGAGCAGATACCCTACTGAGATAAAAGGGAAGTTAGGAATAGTAGTAAAGGGTTGTGACTCCCGGTCTCTTGTTAGTCTGATGCAGGACAACAAAGTAAACAGGGATGACATGGTAATATTGGGAGTCCCCTGCGAGGGAGTGGTTGATATAAAGAAATTAGGGGAACAAATCGGTGCAGATATTGATCAGGTAAAGGAGATAGACAAGGAAGGCGATAACCTTATTGTACAAATGGATGGTTCAAAAAAAACAGTTCCCTTTAGAGATGTGATCTTTGACAAGTGTTTTGGGTGTGAGTATCCAACCCCTCTCGAATACGACATACTCTTAGGCAGTGAAGTATCTCCAAGACTTGAGACAGAAAAGAGCCTTAAGAAGATAAAAGAATTTGAAGATACAGATGCTCCGGAGAGATGGAGGTATTGGAAGGAACAGTTCAGTAAATGTATTCGCTGCTATGCCTGCAGAAATGTCTGTCCTGCATGCTTCTGCGAAAGATGTTTTGTCGATGTAAACATCCCGCAATGGATTACTACGTACGGAACTTGGCAGGACAATCTCGTATTTCAATTGATAAGAACCCTCCATGTTGCAGGGAGGTGTTCAGACTGTGGAGAATGTGAACGGTCATGCCCTGTGGGCATCCCTTTGAGAAGTTTGCAGAGGAAGATGGTGGAGGAGGTCAAAGGCCTTTTCAATCATGAGACAGGTGTGGACAAGGATGCTTCCCCGGTCTTTACCCATTATGAGGCTACAGATCCAGAGGAATTTATTAAATAAGGTAACTACTTAGGTGGATAGGCTGTAGGCAGTTAGCCTGTAGGAAAAAATAGGAAATTGCATTTGAGTTGGATGTTCCCTAATGCGATTAGAAAATGGTGGAGACCGAGAAGGTTCTGAGCGCCTTGATTCGGTCAATGCATGACTAACAGCCTTCAGGCTTCAGCCTAAACAACCTGAGTAGTTACAAATAAGAGAGATAACTATGGGCTATAAGAAGATAAAAAAAGACCAACTGAATACATTTCTTAGCGAACTGAGTAAGGACTATACAGTAGTTTTGCCTTCCCGATCAGGAGGACAGGTAGTTTTCTGCCCCTGGGATGGTGAAAATACGGATTTTCTTGACTGGTATAAGAATACGGTTATACCCCCCAAAGCCCTTTTTTTCCCTCCTGTGGAGGAGATGTTTCGTTTTCGTAAGGGGGAAGAGGGATACGAGATACAGGAGTTAATGCCTGATAAGGGGCAGCAGATTATCTTTGGCATAAGGCCATGTGATGCCAGGGCTTTAAAGATCATAGATATGTTATTTGCCGATACTTATAGGGATCCTTATTACCTCAGAAGAAGGGAAAATAGTCTTCTTATCGGTTTGGGCTGTAACGAGCCTTGCGATACCTGTTTTTGCGCCTCCCTGGATATCTCTCCAGGGCAATCTGAAGATGTAGATATATTGTGTACGGATGTTAGCGATAACCTTTTAATAGAGGCTATATCCGAGAAGGGAAGTAATCTATTGTCCGGGATGAGTGGGCTTTCTGATGCCGGCAGTGAGGAAGAGTCAAAGGCAAAAGAGCTGAGGAAATCGGCAAAAGAGAGAATAGCCAGGGAGATAAACTTATCCGGGCTACAGGAGAAGATGAGGTCAAATTTTGAAAACAGGGAGTATTGGGAGAAGGTATCAAAGAAATGTATGGCATGCGGTATATGCACCTATGTATGCCCAACCTGTCATTGCTTTGATATAAATGATGAAAATAGGAAGAAGGAGGGCAAAAGGGTAAGGAGCTGGGATAGCTGTAAGTTCCCATTGTTTACCAGAATGCCTATGGAGAACCCCCGTCATGAAAAA
>JBAZOX010000265.1:0-3665 GCA_041648535.1 Desulfobacteria bacterium
ACCAGACTTTTACCACATTGCTTGGGAACAACCTGATGTCTTCGCGATAGTCCCTTTTCATATCCATGGGCTTAGACTCTTTCTAGAAAGACACAAAAGTACAGCAGGTATTCTAAAGCTACACAACTAATATTTTTTATATCCTTACCATATCTTTTGGCTTTCATCAATAAGTAAAATCATACCTTCCGAAAAGGGGGCTTTTCCCTGCCCATGTAAAATCGAACTACCTGTCCAGTTAACTCCTTGACAATCACCGGACTCTTTGATAGATAGAGAGCTTTGAAAAAGTATTTTGACAAAAGCGTGGAAAGGTCTGACTCCAAATTGAGCTCAAGAACAGCCTCAACTCTGTACGGCCCTTCATTTATCATGATGGGTATTGCGAATCTATTTACCATATCCAGCTTCAGCAGCTTTTTCCTCTTCCCTCTTTTTATTACGCACCATGGAGGCTCAAAGGCAGACATAGGAATCATCATGGGTTTGTTTGCCCTCTCTGGTGTCCTTTGTCGTCCCTGGATATCTAACATGGTTGACAGGATAGGGAGGAAGAGAAGCTATACCGTTGGATGTCTTATTATGAGTCTCCTTCCCATTACGTATCTACTCTTTCAAGGGGATCTGTCCCGCTTTTACTTCCCCCTCATTTTCATCAGGTTCTTACATGGTGTTGGATTTGCCATCTGTTTTACCTCGGCATTAACCTACATTGCTGACATCGTTCCTGAAGAACGCCTCAATGAAGGGATAGGCATATTTGGTGTGACAGGGCTTACGGGATTAGCAATTGGGCCTATAATTGCTGAGATAATGATCCGGTCATTTGGTTTTTCCCTGTTCTTCCTTGCCGCTGCCTTAATGGCCACCCTTGGGCTTTTGATCCATCTTCCCCTCCCTGAGTCTTATGTCCGTGTCTCCCATGAGTTCTCTCCGTCCTTTTTCTCGGTACTTGTTAAAAGAAGTGTTTTTACCGTGGCCTTGGTGGCAATGCTATTTGGTTTTGGCTTAGCGGCTTCTATTAGTTTTGTTTCCCCTTTTGCTAAAGAACACCATTTACCATTCATCTTCCTCTATTATATCTCCTATTCTTTATCGGCTGTTACCACAAGACTTCTTGGAGGCAGGTTTGCAGACAGGATTGGTGAAGGCCAAATCATCCCCTATGCCATGGTTCTGACGGGCATAGGCCTTCTGATATTGATTTTTCCGGGAGGTACCACGATACTGATTATTTCCGGGCTTTTGTCCGGCTGTGGCCACGGGGCCCTCTTTCCATGCCTGAATTCGCTGATTATCCGCAACCAGCCGATTAATATCCGTGGGAAGATCACAGGAATCTTCACGGGAGGTATTGATACCGGATCATTTGCGGGGTCTATTATTCTCGGTTACATCGGAGAATGGGCAGGATTTAGGGCACTCTTCTTTGTCGCAGGTCTCGCCCTCCTGTCCGGGCTTTGGATATACAAGCCTAAAATAATAAGGGGCAAATGACTGCCCCATCTGCGAATCGCTCCAGGCATTTTAAGGTGAATGACTTGAAACAAAATAACTCGATCCCGGAGAACCTGAACGTAGATATAGAAAAGCTTGTCTATGGCGGCGAAGGACTTGCAAGAACGGAACTTGGGGTTGTACTGACACCTTATACCGTGCCTGGTGAATCCATCCTTGTCTCTTCTATCCATAAAAGAAAAGGAGTGCTTCATGGAAGGCTTCAGGAGATACTTAAACCTTCAGAACACAGGGTTTCACCATTTTGCGATAACTTTGCAAAAGGGTGCGGAGGCTGTCAATGGCAACACATAGATTATCTTCAACAGGTGGAAATAAAGAGAAGAATAATCGAAGAGAGCATAGAAAGGATTGGAAAGGAGATTGTCAAATTCCCGCCCCTGGCATTTGATCCCTGTTTCAAGGGAACCAGGCTCCGTAGTTTCTTTCACATCTGTCACAAAAATTCAGCAATAGGTTTTTACCGCTTCAATACCAATGACATCATACCGATAGAAGAATGCCCCCTGTGTGTCCCATCTATAAACCAAGCGCTCTCTACACTTCACGAAAATTTTGATATGCTTAAATCTGTCAACTCAGCCAGTATCATTACAAACGGAAACGATGTCCATTTACATCTTGAGGGAAAAAAAGGCACCCCTGGTCCTCAGTATATTGAGTTTTTCACAGGTGGATTCAAATACCTTGCCAATGGAAAGGTGTTCCTTCAAGGACACAGCACGCTAAATGGTAAACTTATAGAGATTATAAAAGACTTGATTGGAGAAAAAAGGGAGAATCTGCTTCTTGATCTTTTCTGTGGTGTGGGCTTCCTCTCCATCCCTGTTTCTTCTCACTTCAACCACGTCGTTGGCATTGACAACCAACAGGAATCTGTACAGTTGGCAAGAGAAAATGCAAAGCTCAACGGATTAACCAATATGGAGTTTTACAGGCAGGACCTGGGATTAAAAAACTGTCTTTCAGGTATAAGTTCTGTTGATGTTGTTATCATCGATCCCCCACGAAGCGGGTGCTCGAAAATATTAATTGAAGAACTGGTCAGGTTAAATCCCTCTAAAATCATTATGGTTTCTTGTAATCCAACAACAATGGCTAGAGATCTAAGGATGATCATGAATAACGGATACGAAATTGTCTCTGGTTATGGGATAGACCTCTTCCCACAAACCTTCCACGTAGAAACCATTGTTAGTCTGATAAAAACATGCAATACCTCTTAAGGAGAAGCTACATCTTTACTTGACTCTTTAGATATCAGTTCACTATCTTACCCCCTTTCTCTTCTGTTTTGCCTTTGATTTATAAGGGGAGTGGGAGGGTCAATAAAAAAAGAATCCAGGGATTTTTCAAGACATCGGGCAATATCCACGAAGAGTTTAAGTGATGGAAGGCTCTGATTGCTCTCTATTTGAGATAACGCACTTGGCGTAATATCCAATATTCTGGCTAATTCTACCTGTGAAATGTTTTTTTTCAGTCGAAAATCCTTGATACGGCCTCCTATATTTATTCGGTCTTTATTTCGTAAAAAACTTGGAATTCTTTCCGAATCTCTCCCTTGATAAGACAATCCATATGTTTTAAATCTTCTTTCATCTGCTTGTTCAGAGGGTTCCAGGAAATTTATCTTATTGTCTTGAAAATTATAGTAATGAACGCGGTTCAACAACTGAGAAGGCCTGCCATCCATCTTTAAAAATCCTGCTGTACAGGTACTGTCCCCCTGAGAATCTAAATGAATTACCAACTGGGTTATATGGCTTATATTTGCTAAGAACGCTTTAGAATGAGCATCCTTAGCCAGGGGCCAGTAAGCCAATGCCTTTAGCTCAAAGAGTTTGGGACAGGTATATGTAAAGAAATGAAGGGTCTCTTTTTCACCCCATAGTTCTTGCATTCCCGTCAGGCTATCAAAGGCATATTTACACAAGCTCCCCTCTTTAAATTCATTTTGCAATTCACGAATGACCTTTATAAATTCGGTAGGGTCAGACAAATCTTTTATGCAGTGTACGCGAAACGACTCGGATCCGGTAGTTTCACTTCTGTAAAAAGATTGAAAGAACTCATCACCCTTTGCCTTTCCGAATGTAAAGGCATCCACAAGTATAAAATCCTCTTTATCGAAAAACTCCTTATAA
>JBAZOX010000266.1:0-3664 GCA_041648535.1 Desulfobacteria bacterium
GGAACGGAATAAAAAAGGGGAAGGGGTATTTGATGAAAATAGACCACGGATACTGGTCTCCGGCTGTCCAATGGCAATACCGAACTGGAAGCTCCACAATGTCATAGAAGACAGTGGCGGAGTGGTCGTATGTGAGGAGAGCTGTGTAGGTACAAGGTATTTTACCAATTCAGTGGAAGAAGGACGTCCCACACTGGAAGACAAGGTGAAAGCCATTGCGGAACGCTACATGAAGATTAACTGTAGTTGTTTCAGCCCGAATGAAGAGAGGATCAATGATATACTTCGGTATGTCAAAGATTATAACGCTTCTGGGGTAATCCACTACACCCTTCAATTCTGCCATACCTACAACGTTGAGTTTGTCAAGGTAAAGGAGGCGCTAAAAAAGGCTAATGTCCCTGTGCTGGAGATTGAAACGGATTACAGCGAAGGCGATGCGGGGCAGTTGAAGACCAGGGTGGAAGCTTTTGTTGAACAGGTATCGTAGTGACAATACTATTTCCCATGGCGGTTTTTCTCCCATGAACCGCCACCCTGGCGGGGGGAAATAGAAGGGGATACAGGGGATAGGTTTCGACCTCCCTCCTAACCTATCCCCTCCCCTGCTCTACGCCATTGCTAAGTTTAGGATCAAAAGTGTGAATTTAAAATGAAAATCCATAAGGATCGTTAAAAAGGCTGCTCCATGCAATTGAAGCAAAAAAGAAAGGCTTAATAATCATAAATAAGAGGAGGATTCTATGGAACGCGAAAGGTTAGCTATTCTGAATGATCTGGCAAGGGCTGTTATCGAAATGGATACAGATCTGGCCATAAGTGTTGCGGCAGAGGCCATAAGGCTGAAGATTGACCCTTACATGGCTATCACGGACGGTCTTGCAAAGGGGATGGATAAGGTCAACGATCTGTACGAAGCAGAGGAGTACTTTGTGCCCGAGCTCCTCGTCTGCACGGATACCATGTACGCAGGAATTGAGGTGCTGAGGGCTCATATGCCTAAGGAGGACCCCCATAGCAAGAAAAAGATTGTAATAGGTGTTATGAAGGGGGATACCCACGATATAGGAAAGAACATAGTAAAGATAATGCTCGATAATGCCGGGTTTGAGATGCATGACCTGGGGAGGGACGTCCCTTACGCAAAGATCGTTGACACTGCCGGGGGGATAAAGGCCGATATAGTCTGCCTCTCCACCCTCATGACAACTACCATGGACGGGATGCAGGTAGTTATAGAGGATATGAAGAAGGCCGGTATATATTCAAAGGTACTGGTCGGCGGCGGGCCGATATCTCCAGGTTTTGCAAAGAACATAGGCGCAGACGGCTATGCAAAAAATGCAGCAGAAGCGGTCAAGGTCGTAAAGGGCGTATTGCAGGGTATTCCTTTAAATTCCGTGATGTTTAAGGATAAGAGGGAGCTCGTGAGCATAGAGCGAAACATTGGAGGTAAGAGATGAACCATATAGCTGAAATGACTCCAAAGGAGAGATTTGTAGCATTCCTTCAAGGCAAAGAGATGGACAGGCTCCTTGTAAGTCCACTGATTCTTAACTATGCGTCAAGGAGTTTGGATTTCAAGGTTCGTGAGTTCTGCACCAGCGGCAAGAACATGGGGGATGCCAATATTGCCTGTTTTAAGAAGTATCGGCACGACGTCGTTTATATATTTTCCACTACATCAACCCTGGCGGAGGCCATGGGCACTAAGATGTACTTCCCTGAGGACGATGCGCCGCAGGTAGAAACTCCGTTAATTCAAACAAAGGAAGACCTGAAGAAGCTGAGAATCATAAACCCGGATAAGGACGGAAGGCTTCCCGTCTATCTGGAGGCGGCTAAACGCTGCGTTGACGCTATTGGGGATGAGGTGTTTATAGTTCCTGTGATAGGGGCGCCCTTTACAACCGCTGCCGCCCTGAGGGGGACAGACACCTTTATAAGAGAGATATATACTGATCCGGAACTTGTCCATACCCTGATGAGGGCGACTACAGACTCGGTAAAGGTCTTAATAGACGCCTATGTTAAGGCAGGAACATGCCCTGTTACTGTTGAACCAGTGGCCACAGGTTCCATGATAAGTGAAAAACACTTCAGGGAGTTTGTACTTCCATACCTGAAGGAGGTATATGCGCATATCCATTCCTACGGTCTGCCGGGAGTCCTTCATATCTGCGGAAAGGTAAAGAGGGTCATAAATGCCATGGCTGAAAGCGGCGCTGATGTGTTAAGTATTGACGATATTGATCTTCTGGATGCTAAGGAACTGGCCGGAGACAAGGTCTGTCTGATGGGTAACATAAGCCCTGCGGACGGGATGTTCAAGGGAAACCCTGCGATCATAAGAGAGATGGTCAAGGATTGTGTGGCCAAGGCCTATGACAACTCAAAGGGATACATAGTGGCAACGGGCTGCGAGGTGCCCATAAATACACCCCATGAGAATATGGTGGCATTCCTGGAAGCTGGAAGGGAGTTTGCAAGGCTTCCCATAGACACGAGTAAACTGGAATAAGAAGTAAAAGTTCATATACACAGGACATCCAGCGAGGCATGTGTGCACTAATGTCAATGACTGAAAAAGAGAGACTTCTTAAGGTACTTTCCGGTGAACTGGCGGACAGAAAACCGGTGATATGCCCGGGCGGGATGATGACCATGGTATCCCGTGAGGTGATGGCAAAGACTGGTTGCGTCTGGCCCGATGCCCACAGAAACGCTGAGAAGATGGCCACCCTTTCCATGGCAATGCACGATGAGGCAGGGCTTGAGAACCTCGGCATCCCATTCTGCATGACAGTTGAGGCGGAGGCCTGGGGCGGGGAGGTGGAGGACGGTGATGAGGTCACGGAACCCTGCATAGTCAATTACCCCCTCAAGACAGTCAGCGAATGGAGGAACCTGAAGAGGCTTGACCCTCTGAAGGACGGCCGCCTGCCCATAATAATCGAATGCACCAAAATACTCAGCGAAAAGAGGCCCGATGCTCCAGTGATAGGAAACCTGGTGGGGCCATTGAGCCTTGCCACATCCCTCATTGATGCCATAACCCTCTTTAAGGCCCTCAAGAGAGAACCCGAAGAGGCTCATGCCATGCTCGGTTTTCTTACCGACAACGGTATCGCATACGGAGATGCCCTGATAGAGGGTGGGGCAGATATTATTACCATAGCAGACCCCTCCGCAACCGGCGAGATCCTTGGCCCCAAACTGTTTAGCGAGTTTGCCCTCCCTTATCTCAACAGGATGATTGCCGCCATTCACGCAAAAGGAAAGCCTGTCATAGTGCATATCTGCGGGGATGTAAAACCGATCTATGAGCCGCTCAAGAGGCTTGACGCAGACTGCATAAGTGTAGATTCGGCTGTCAATATGAAGGATGCAAAGAACGCCCTTTCAGGAAAGAGGCTGATGGGGAACGTTAGCACCAGGCTCCTTCAGAACGGCCCGTTGAATAATATCGGTGGTGTATCGAGGAGACTTCTTGATTCAGTGGACATCCTCGCTCCCGCCTGCGGGATAAGCGCAAAGACACCCGTCATGCATATAAAGGCCATGACAGAGGCGGCCAAGGGTTTCATGACGGATAGCGTGAAGGTCAGTTTTTATCCCTCAAGGGTCAAGGGGATTGTTCCGAAGGGGATCACCATCCTTGAGG
>JBAZOX010000267.1:0-3611 GCA_041648535.1 Desulfobacteria bacterium
ATAAGCTTCCTGTCAACACCCCTGGCAAATTCCTTTTGCTTCATCCTTTTGAGTATGGATTTGGTTTTAACACCGGTGATCTTTTTGTCAGGATAAACCAGGGTTGTAGCAACGATCAAGCCGGTTATGCACTCGGCACAGGTTAGTGCGAAATCGAAGTCGGTCTCGCGTTGTATCCCCAATGCATCCCCATTGTGAGCCTTGATAGCCTGAATTATCTCGCGGTCGATACCTTTTTCTTCAAGGATCTTGGCTGTTTCCAATGCATGTCTGGAAGGGGCGTCTTTGGTATCTTCGTAGTCCAGATCATGTAAGAGCCCTGCAATACCCCAGGCATCCGCATTATAACCCAGTTTTTCCGCCAATGTCCTCATAATTGCCTCTGTGGCCAATGAGTGTTTTTGTAGGTTGTCCTTCTTCAGATATGTGCCCATAAGGGAAATGGCACCTTCTCTGTCAATCATCACCGACCATCCTTACCTTTTCTGCTGTATAGTGATTGTTTCAATTTTATTTAGGTCTTTGTTTATAGTGAAATTTAACCCTTCCTTTTCGTATACTCTCTGCTCATACTTGTCACTCAGACTCTTAAAGGTACCCTTTCCGTAGATTTTATCGATATCTTCTGTTGAACTGTTTATCCTAATGCCTTTTTGTTGCACAGTAATGCCGGGATTTGTTACCACAATCCTGCTCAATACCTGTTTCTCGTTGAATATAAAAGTAACCCCCAGATCGGCATAATTCAACCAGTATTCTGTTTGGCTTCCAGTTTGAACGGTCTTTCCGTCAGACGGCTTTCTCCCCATCTTTTTTATGACATCCGTAAGGGGATCCCCTATCTTTATATTCCCGAGGCCGACCCCAGGTTTGATAACCGCGATCGACTTGTTCTGCAACGGTTCCGCTCCATGGCACCAGGTAATCGCAAGAAATAGGAGTATTGCCGCAACCGTGATTATTCCCGATAGTCTCATCTATGTCACTCCTTTCTTAAAATATTGCTGATATTTTTGTTGATATCGTCCGGCAAATCGCTGATCTTCGTCTCTGCTTTCAGGGGGCTAACCGGGACTATTTTCTGTGACTTGCCGAGTATGTTGCGCAGAGAATTTATATTGTCTCTGGAGATCTTCAGAAACTTGATGAGATCCCTTTCGATAAGGATTATTTTCGCTGGAGGTGACAGGGATTGATTGTCAAAAAAAATCTCTCTGTCTGTTGTATGCCCCATGAGAAAGAAGAGGGTGCCTTCGCCTTGCGTATCAATATCTCTTTTTAATTTGAGGAGTGATTCTATCTTTGTAGAATCTGCACAGTCGAAGCTCACCACCGGGAATATATCAATGTCGAATATATGGTCTCCATAACCTACAGGTGTAGAAATAAAAAGGCTTACGAAGAATAGCAGCATTAAATAGTAGAAGCCGTATGACTTTTTTACACAGTCTTTAAATTTGACGGCAAGGTAAGCAAATATTGCTGTTAATACAGGTACCGAGAGTATAAAAATGATGACTTTTTTGGCCTCTTTTATAGAATAAAGACTGTCAGGTATCTTGTCGAGTCTCAGGGTTATCAGTATTACCGTCAGAAGAAATACTATGGTGGTGGCTCTCTCTATTTTGACAATAGCCGGTGCGGAAAAAAATCGTGTGTATCTGTGCATGAGGTACATTATTGATGTGATAATGATTATGATACCGATCATAGCGGCAAGGCAAAAGGGGTGCCTTCCGTAGGTCTCGAACATGTCCCCCATGAACTTAAAGGTGGCTTCCTTATAAAATTCCTGCGGAAAGCTGGTCAGTCCGTAGAGTTTTATATTATTTATGAAGCTGAGAATTATCGTGTAACCAAGGAGAACAAACAGTGAGGCAAACCCAATAAGTGCGCTGACGATCTTGACAAGTACTGAAAGGAATTCCTTTAGTCCAAGGAATTCTTTCGAAGCCTGTCCGTCACTATTTGACTGCTCTGTCAACAATCCACCCACTTCCGGATTTTTTGGATCACCCATTTTCACCCCTTATTAGAAGCTTTATAGACGTAGTCCCTGTAACTTGAACCGTAATCGAGTCCGGTTTATAGTTCTTCGGTTCCCCAAGGCTGAAAGTGTGCGTTCCTCTACCCAATCTCAGCGTTGTGTTCGTGGAGCCGGCCTCCTCACCGTCAATGAAAACTCTTTTTGATTCGGGATATTTTACCGTTACATATTCCATGGCTCGTCTCCTTTTATATGAAGGGGTAGATGAAAGCGTAAACTTTTTAACCCCTTCCTACCTTGGGATCATTCAATGCAACGTATTCTGGCATGCCATATTTTGGTCATTCTCTCAAAATTTTTCATAAAGGGGTTTTTCTACAGGCTAACTTAGGGAAGCTCACCTGGAAACCCGTTTTTTGGGCGATCCGGTGGAGCGCCTTGAGCGTGTAGTTTTCTGTGCAAGCTCGATTAACGATAGAAGGGCAGTGTTCACAGCATCTTCATTTGGAAATGCTTGAGCAACTTCTGGTTTGAGAACGACCACATTCGATGATTCTCGCATTCGCTTTGCGTACTTCCCGCGCACGAGCCCTTCAGGAAAATCTGAACGTTTGTACTCGTCTCGCAATTCGTCCTTGTTGGGTGCTCTATCCTTCTTCATATAGTTCTCGCTCTCCTTTGCTCGCTATGCGAGCACTTATGATTCGAATTGTTTCCTCTTCATCGGTGTGGGCTACTACCAATAGTCGGCCTCTTCCCGAAACACCGAAGGTGATATATCGTTCCTCTGTTATCGAGTGATCCGGATCTGCCCCTGTTGCGGCCATAGGGTCACTGAGTGCTGTGGCAGCTTCCTCGAATGAGACTCTGTGCTTTCTGAGATTTGACTTTGCCTTTTTCGGATCCCATTCGATTTTCATACTTTCAAGTATATCACGGTCTTGATTTGGAGTCTAAAGTTTCATAATCACTCTTCGCCCGAAATGAGGCACAGGGGCAACCAGCTTTTGCAATGTTCGTAATACGAGTAAAAACGAGTCGTTTGAACTCAATAATATGGAGAAAGCTGACGGTGGACAGGTATCTATAGAATTGGGTGTCGTCTGGCAAATCGGTCTCGTTCTCGAAAAGGCATACTTTGATGTAAGATATCATACAATCCTCGTATCTCCTCTCAGATAACGCGGCAGTTGAGCAGTGCCCCGGAGGGGCAATCTGTCTCGAACTCCTGGTTCTCCCCGCAGCGGAGCGGAGGGGAGGGGAGGTTCAGGAGTTCGCTGCTCAACTGCCGCATTCTCCCCGAGCGAAGCGAGGGGAGAACATATTATTGAACAGTTTTCTGGATAATATCAGCAAGTTTCAGCATGGTCAATAAAACATAAAATACATCTTGACGTAACTACTTAAATTCATTATACTCGGCAAGTTGGATAATATCCATTCCGTCATGTTATCCAGCTTCTGTTAAACATACCACCTTTGTATTTTACCTCAACTTTGATGGACTCGTAAAAAGTCTCAACAACTTGTCATTTCGAGCAAAGCGAGAAATCTTTGTTCTGTAACCTCCTGAAAACAGAAGATTTCTCCCTGAGGTCGAAATGACAGATTCAGCAAATCCGAC
>JBAZOX010000268.1:0-3581 GCA_041648535.1 Desulfobacteria bacterium
TGTCTTATTGTTCATGTTTCTCTGTTTTCTACTGTTTAATAACTGTGTTTAGTTTAAAGATAAAGAATCTAAGTGTGTTGGATAAAAACCTCTCACCATGAACAGTCGATGTTAGATCTTTCCATGTTATTCCCAGTATCCTCTCAATATCTTTTTCAAGCCATTCTCTAACTCTCTTGGGAAATTTTTCAAAACTCGTTGCATCGTCCAGGTTGCAGAGCTCGGTAATTTTTTTTTCAATCTCTTCCTTTGACCTTTCGTCAAGTTTCTTGATTCTTTCTTTAACTTGATACGGCAGATTACTGATTTCTCTCTTCTGTTCCAATGACAGGTTATTAATCTTGTCAAAGTCTCCCTCTGTTTGTTTTTGTTCTTTTCTCATCTCTGTTCCTCCTTTTACTCCAAAAAACCCCGCTCTCATTTTGAGAAACGGGGTTTGCATCTCGCCTAAATCATTTTTGCCCCTTCTTTTGTTTGAAAAGGGTAAACAATTATTCTTGGACATTATAGATTTTCTTATTCCTTTCGCTACAGCTATTAGCTTTTTACCAAAAGTAGCCCTGAAAAGTCAAGGAAAGAGATACTTGACAATTCCATCTTCTTGAAATAGTGTTATTTTACTCAGGGAGAGGCGGTGAGTAGAGGCTGGGATGAATTTTTTTCTGGTGATAATTCTTGCCATTTTAGTTGGCAGCTATCTTTTAGGTTTGATCGTTGATACATTGAATGTTCGGCGTGTGAGAACCGATTTGCCTGAAGAATTTGAAGGCTATTATGATGCCGAGAAGTACAAAAAATCCCAGGAGTATCTCCGAGAAAATACCCGGTTTGGAATAATCAGTGATACCGTTATTACGCCGATTAGCATTGCCTTTATACTCTTTGGAGGATTCAATATCGTTGACCGGTTCGCGCGAGGCTTCGGTTTGGGGAGTATCCTAACAGGCTTGATTTTTGCGGGGACACTTTTGTTCGCCTCCCAGATACTCCTCATTCCCTTTTCCATCTATAGTACCTTTGTCATTGAAGAAAAATACGGTTTCAATAGAACAACGCCCAAAACATTTATTCTGGATATCCTGAAAAGCTGGCTTTTGGCTGCAGTGATTGGAGGGGTCATTTTCTCAGTTGTTTTGTGGCTCTTTGAAAAGGCAGGGGCACCTGCCTGGTTCTATTGCTGGATTGCGGTAACGGTATTCCAGGTATTCCTCACTTTTATTGCGCCGGTTACCATTATGCCTCTTTTCAACAAATTTATCCTGCTGGAAGACGGGGCGCTCAAAAGTGCCATTGAAGAATATGCCAGATCACAAGATTTCAAGATTAAAGGCGTTTTCACCATGGATGCATCAAAGCGCTCCACCAAGTCAAATGCCTTTTTTGCCGGTTTTGGGAGATTTCGCAGGGTCGTTCTGTTTGATACCCTAATTGAAAAGCATACGGTAGAAGAGCTTGTTTCCGTTCTTGCACATGAAATCGGTCATTACAAGAAGAGGCACATACTAAAGTCTATCGGTATCTCTATCCTGACGACTGCCCTGATGTTTTTTATTCTATCTCTGTTTATGAATAACAGAGAATTATTTGCAGCGTTTAAGATGCAGGAGATTTCCATCTATGGGAGTCTCTTCTTTTTCGGTTTTCTCTATCACCCTATAGGGATGACTCTCTCCATTTTCGGTAACATGCTGTCCCGAAGACACGAATACCAGGCAGATGCATATGCGGTGAAGACCTATAATAAACCTCAATCCATGATGACAGCCTTAAAAAAGCTGAGTGTTGAAAATCTCTCAAACCTGACTCCCCACCCACTCAAGGTATTCCTGAGTTACAGTCACCCCCCTGTCCTTAAACGAATCCATACTATAGTAAATGTCATTAGTCAATAGTCATTTGTCACTGGTAAAAGCGATCAATTTTCCACACTTAACCAATGACCGATGACTAATGACCAGTGACGTTGCCTATATCAGGGAACTCTATCTGGAGACCTTGCACAACCTACCGAGAGCTTTGAAGAAGTACCCCTGAGAGCGAATTCGTAAATTTTTTGGGGAACCCATCTTAGCGAGCGGAATGTAGAAAATTTACATGTTTGATCCCGAAGGGTGAGTTTGTGAATTTTCAATGGAGCGAGCTTAGATGGGTCAAAAAATGTATGCTGAAGCGAAAAGGGGTACTTCTTCAAAGCTCTCTAATTGTTGACACTAACCGCTCTTCAATTGCCAACTCGACATCCTTCGCTTTGCTGAATCTGCAGAATGTTTTACTGTAGATATCAATAAAATATACACTCTGGAATCTATCGAAACCCGACTTTTTAATCGCTGTTACAGAGGGGTTATTTGAGGAGAGGACAAATGTAAGGACAGTTTGATACCCTTCTTGCCTCCCATAACAGAGTATGGCTGTTAGTATTTTAGGAAAGAGATTATTCCCTCGTAATTCAGGTTTTGTAAAGGCATCGTACAGGTATATCTCATTATTTTTCAATCTTATCTTCTTGCCAATTTCCCCTATATATGCTTCACTTGAAGCCACCCAGCAATAAGAGGCAATTTCCTCTCTAAAGCAAGCAGCACAACAGATGTCTCCATTCCTTAACCGATCTTCAAAGATATCACTATTTTGGTTGCATCCATTCATAAGTATTTCTTTAGTGTCAGAGGATTCATCAGTAATAAAATGTATCTCGGCAGAGATATTTTCCCTCACACATGGTATTTCTTTCCTCAGATTGAAAGAGAACAGCAATAGGATTCCATAGTTGACCCAATCCGACTCTTTTTCTTTCGTGTAGAGTTTTGCTAAGTCATTATTAGCCAGCATAATTCTAACCTTTGGTTCACTTCTGGGAGCTGTAGAACTTTATCAAAAACTCTGCGTCTTTGGGGGATAGGTTGAAATGCAAAATAGCTTTATTTACAAGCTTTTGCACAACTTGATCAGGGTTTTCCTGCAAATGTTCAGAAATCCATTTTACTGCCCTTTTTATGTCTTCACCTTTCGGTAAGATGGAACTCATAGTTGCATACTCCTTTACGATAGATTCTTTTGCTTACATATAGTAAACATTAACTTTTTTCCTAAAGAAGTTCGTTTGAGCAGGGAATACAATAGACCTTTCCCTCTTTCTTTACTGTCCTGGTTTCCATTGTAGGCTCACCACAGTGATCACAGAGGACTGAGGAATGTATCTGTGCCTCTTCGGGGAGATGGATTTTTACCCCCTCAACCTTAAAGAGCTCTTCCTCTGTGCCAGAGAGTATCTTCTCCACCATTTTTCTCCTCATCCTCTGCCCTTCCTCTTCTATCAAACCTTTATAAGCCTCCAAAATACCTGGAAGCAAACTGACTCTTACGGCTTTTCCAGTGGTTCTTTCTCCAAGGGTAAAGACCTGTTTCCCATAATCCTTAAATACAAGATTTCCCTTTCCAAAGGTACAACCCAGAAGAACCTGGACGGCATCTACACTGCAGGAATCATTTTCAACAATGGCAACCAACTCTTCATCCCCTGCTCTTTTCAGGTCAGCCTTCCCAATGGCTGCCTTCACAGCCCGATAACCAATGGCAAC
>JBAZOX010000269.1:0-3576 GCA_041648535.1 Desulfobacteria bacterium
AGTGGATCCATTAGAGAGGGACTGGCTGAAAGGCATGGAAGCCTTTGCGGAAATTCTCCCTCAGGTGTTGAGAAAGTAGCATGGAACACCTCATTGAAATTACCGATGTATCTTTCGGATATGAAGACATTCCCGTTCTCGAAAATGTCTCCCTGGATATCTTCGAGAGGGATTTTCTTCTGCTCATAGGCCCCAATGGAGGTGGAAAGACAACGCTTCTGAAACTCATTCTCGGTATCATCAAGCCGTGGAGCGGCTCTATCCGCATTCTCAGAGATGTCGCCGGACGACTGGGATATGTCCCGCAGTTTGCAAGTTTCAACAGAAATTTTCCGATCAGCGCCCTGGAGATGGTTCTCACGGGATGTATTAGTCCGCAAAATTACCTCAAGAGGTACACAAAAGACGATATGGAAAAAGCTGAGATGATCCTCAAAAAGGTAAATCTACATGACAAGCGGCATGAAAACGTCAAAGACCTCTCCGGTGGTCAAATCCAGAAGGTACTTATCGCCCGCGCCCTTGTTTCTGAACCGGTGGTCCTGCTCCTGGATGAACCCACAGCATCAATTGACATTACGTCAAAAACCAGCCTCCTGGATTTTCTGAATGAACTCAATGAAAAAATGACCATCGTTGTTGTAACCCATGATCCGATACCATTCGCCCTCACATACAGGCACATCGCCTGTCTGAACAAAAATCTCTACTTCCACGAAAAGGGGGAACTGGATGCCCATATCTTAGAGAATGTCTATGGTTGCCCTGTAGAACTGTTAGGTCATGGCATCCCTCATACCCTTTTGAAGAAACATTGACATACCTTAACTATTCAGGTTCAAGGTTCCGGGGTTCACGGTTCATGGAAAATATTTTATCTTACGAATTCATGCAGAATGCCGTCTTGACCGGCATCATGGCCAGTGTCATCTGCGGTTTCATAGGACCTTTCATTGTAACGAAACGTATGGTTTTTATCAGCGGCGGCCTCTCCCACACCGCATTCGGTGGATTGGGCATCGCCTATTGGCTGGGGGTAAAACCTCTCTACGGGGCAACCGCTTTTGTTCTCTTAGCTGCGGGGATCATCGGAAATCTGGAAGAAAAGATAAGTGATCTGTTTATCGGTATCCTGTGGGCTGTAGGGGTGGCCGTGGGAATCATCTTTATCCACATGACGCCGGGGTACACCCCCGATCTGATGACCTTTCTGTTCGGGAACATCCTGATGGCGTCACGGACAGATGTCATCATTACCTTGATTTTATTGTTCCTCGTAACCTTGCCGACATTCATCTTCTACAAAGGCTTTGTGTCTGTCGCCCTTGATGAAGAGTACGCCCGGGCCAGGCAGTTGCCCGTAAAAGCGCTAAACATGGGATTGATTATCCTCGTCGCCCTCTCCATCGTGACACTGATTCAGGTAGTCGGCATCATCCTGGTTATCGCACTACTCACCATCCCCGTAGCGATTGCCGGCGAGATGTCCATGAATTTTAAGCGGATCATGTTGCTTTCCATCGTATTCGGCATCGTGATCTGCCTTTCCGGGCTTTTCCTCTCCTATTTTCTCGAATTACCATCCGGGGCATTGATCATTCTCATCGGCGGCATGCTCCTTACCCTCATCAAAGGCGCCAAAAAGCTATCCTCTCATCGCAAAACCACGGTCTAAGGGCATCATTTATTAGTCTATTCTTTGATGTCTCAACTCTTTTTCTTGACAATAAAGGTTGATTTCGATAGTGTCTTTCTTAGTCGGCTTTCAAAATTATCGTCGATAGTTTGTTTACTGGAATGCATAGTACATTCCAAAATAATTTAGATAAGGAGGATCTAATATGGTAGGGATTACTTCTTACGGGGCCTATATTCCATTGTATAGGATGCCTAGGATAGAAATCGCAAAGGCATGGGGTACTGCTCTCCAGGGGAAAGGAGAGCGGTCCGTTGCCAACTTCGATGAAGACAGTCTTACTATGGCCGTTGGGGCAGCAATTGACTGTCTAAAGGGAATAGATCGAAGCAAAGTTGACGGATTTTATTTTGCCACCACCACCTCTCCTTATGCGGAAAAGATGGTTTCCACAATAGGGGCTACAGCATTGGATTTCGGCAGGGATACACGAACTCTTGATTTTACCAATTCGCTGAGGGCAGGCACTGGAGCTTTAATAGCAGCGGTTGATGCTGTTAAGGCAGGTTCATTGAAGAATGTCCTGGTTACCGGCTCTGATACGCGAATGGCAAAAACCCAGGGGGATATGGAACAGACATTTGGGGATGGCGCTGCTGCTTTAGTAGTTGGAAGTACAGATGTTGCGGCAGAAATCATTGACAGCGTCTCCATATCCAACGAAATGATTGACGTATGGAGACCCTCTTCAGAGCCTTATGTTCAGGCATGGGAGGATCGTTTTTGTTTCGATGTAGGATATTCAAAGTTGATTCCGGAGGCAGCATCCGCCTTGTTGAAGAAACATAAGTTGGCACCTAAAGACTTTGCCAGGGTTGTCATCTCCGGGCCAAATGTAAGAAGGCAGCAGGGTATGGGCAGCGCCCTGGGATTAGCGCCGGAACAGTTCAAGGATTCCGTACTTCCCCTTGTGGGAAATACCGGAACGGCACTGCCTCTTATGATGCTTGTTGAGGCATTGGAAAATGCCAAAGCAGGAGACAATATCCTTTTATTGTCCTACAGCAACGGATGCGATGCAATACTATTGAAGGTTACAGAAAACATAGAAAAAATAAGGAACAGGTCTGGGATAAAGGGGCAACTGGCATCTAAAAAGGATCTCCCCAGCTACCAAAAATACCTGAACTTTAGAGGACTTGTGCCAAAAGCCCCGGCCGCGCGTCCTGATCGAAATCCTGCCGCAGCAGTTGCCATGTGGAGACACGCCAAAGACCATCTCGCCCTGTATGGTTCAAAATGTACCGCCTGTGGCACACAACAGTATCCCCCACAGAGGGTATGTGTAAAATGCCATACCAAGGATCAACGGGAACGGGTCAGATTGTCCGACAAAAAACTGACCATCTTTACCTATACCCAGGACAACCTGGCAGACTGTATAGACCCGCCAGCGGTCGTCGGCGTTATAGAATTCGAAGGGGGAGGAAGGGCTGCCTTCGATATTACAGACCGTGATCCATCAGAAGTCAAGGTAGGTATGAATGTAGAATTTACCTTTAGAAGACTCTATTTTAATAGAGGAATCCACAACTATTTCTGGAAGATTAGACCAGTACGGTAAGGAGGGAAAAATGGGAGGAAGTATAAAGGACAGGGTTGCCATTGTTGGAATGGGGTGTACAAAGTTTGGCGAACGCTGGGATGCATCTGCCGAGGATCTAATCGTCGAAGCCGCCTATGAGGCGTATGAGGATGCAGGCATTGATCCCAAAGATATTAACGCGGCCTGGGTTGGGACACTATGGGGGCTTACAGGCATGGCGGCATCAAAGCCCCTTAAACTGAATTACATCCCAATTACAAGGGTTGAAAACGGATGTGCCACTGGATCGGAGGCGATCAGGAATGCGGCCTATTCAATAGCCGCAGGGATAAAT
>JBAZOX010000270.1:0-3538 GCA_041648535.1 Desulfobacteria bacterium
TTCAACATTAATTATCAAAGTGATATTGAAGTGATTATATTGACTATGTATAAAGCTTCAAACCCTAGGTCTAAATCCCAGAAATCTAAGCCCTTTTTTTACAACTCTTAACAAACGCCTCAAAAAGTCTCTTGAAACTTTTCTCTTTCTGGTAGAGAAACTCGGGATGCCATTGAACCCCTAAGACAAACCTATGGCTATCACTTTCGATCCCCTCCACAATCCCATCAGGGGCCTTTGCATTGAGGATAAATCCCTTCCCTGCTTCCTTTATGGACTGATGATGGGTACTGTTTACTTCTATGGTCTCATACTCCAGTATTGAGTACAATTTTGTGTCAGTTTCTATAATTACTGAATGGTGCGTTTCTGATTTAGGCATCTTCTGCTGATGGTTAGAAGCTCCCCTCACCTGAGCCTTTATGTCTTGATAGAGACTGCCGCCACCTGCTACATTTAACAACTGTTCACCACCACATATCCCCAATACAGGCATATCTGTTCTCAGTGCAATCCTGGCAATCTCCATCTCGAAGGCGGTTCTTTTATTATTTAACTCTCCAATCTCATCAATAGGGTCTTCTCCATAGAAGACAGGATTTATATCAAAATTTCCCCCTGTTATAAGAAGGCCATCAATCCTCTCTGCAAGGCTCTCCACTAATTTTCTGTCCGAACTATAAGGCAAGACTATAGGTATCCCACCTGCTTTTTTAACCGCAGAGACATAGTTTTCTCCTATAAAGTACGCCGGACCTTTGAATATATCTCCCCCTTTATGGTAATCCGAGGTAATTCCAATAAGGGGTTGCCATTTACTCATGTCTTTCTCAATACCCTCCCACTCTTACACCCTGTATGTTTACCCTTTTCCACGGTAACATTTCCATTAACTATAACATACTCAATCCCTTCAGGATACTGTATAGGTTCAGAAAAGGTAGCCTTATCCATTATCGTACCCGGATTGAAGATTACCAGATCAGCATAAAACCCCTCTCTTAACTCGCCTCTTTTTTGGATACCCAGCTTTCTGCATGGATCAGATGTCATCTTCTTCACTGCTGTCGAGAGATCCATAATGCCCTTCTCTCTTACATATACAGCCAATACCCTTGGAAATGTTCCAAAAGCCCTGGGATGGGGTTTACCCTCTGCCAGAGGACCATAATGGGCACGACAGGCAGAATCTGACCCTATCATAGTATAAGGCTTCATATATATCTTAGCCAGGTTTTCCTCACACATGGTAAAATAGTTGGCAGAAACGTTCATATCTTCTTCTATCAGGACATCCATAGCGAAATCAAAGGGGGCTTTTCCAGCCATATCTGCGGCCTCAGCAATGTTCATACCTTCATATCCCCTATTTTTTTCTGATGCCACTGTGGATATTACTATAGTTTCCCAATAACCTGGTTCAGTGTGTTTTTTTACTATCTCATTCTTTATTTTTTCCCTCACTGTCTCATTCCTTAACCTGTCAATCCTCGTTTTCTTGTCTCCTTCAGATGCCCAGTCAGGCAGTATAGCCTGAAGCCCTGTATTTGAAGCAATGTATGGATAACGATCACAGGTTATGTCTAATCCTTCATCTATGGCTCTCTCTATAACCTGAAACATCCTATCCAGCTTATTCCAATTCCTTTCCCTGGAGGTCTTTAAGTGGGATATCTGGAGGGGGACATGGGTCTGTCTCGCTATCTCAATCACCTCATTCATTGCCTCTAACACCAGATCGTCCTCACTCCGCATATGGGTTGTAAACACCCCTTTGTATCTTTTCACCACATTGTTCAGGGCAACCATCTCATCTATTTTAGCGAAACAGGCTGGGGAATAGATAAGACCTGTTGAGAGGCCGAAGGCACCCTCATTCATCCCCTTCTCCACAGCAATGCACATATCTTCCAACTCTTTTTTACCAGGGGCCCTGTTCTCCTTGCCCATTACCGAAGCACGGATGGTATTGTGGCCTAAAAGGATGGCAAAATTCATGGAGATACCGATCCTTTTTAGTAAATCGCCGTACTCCTTAAGGGTATGCCAGTTCAAATCCAGGGAAAACTGTTTTCTGTATTCGACCTCCCTTTCATCTGCCTCTTCTCCAAAGATTGGAGCCGCTGAATAGCCGCAGTTTCCCCCGATCTCTGTGGTTACGCCCTGACGAACCTTGCTCTCTGCCTGTGGATTTACCAAAAGAAAATAATCGGAATGGCCGTGTATATCTACAAATCCAGGGGATACCACCATGCCTTCGGCATCAATAATCCTGTTCCCTGGAAGAGAAGTGGTAGTCTCTATCTTCAAAATCATGTCACCCTTTATTCCGACACTCCCCCTGTAGGGCAATCTACCAGAACCATCTATTATCTTCCCATTAGAGATTACTATATCAAACATAAAAGGAACCCCCAAAACTTCGTATTTTAAAACGTCTAGGCCTTTGCACAAACTGCCGATAGCTTTGAAGAAGTACCCCTTTGAGAGTGAATTCATAGATTTTTTGGGGAACCCACCTTGGCGAGCGTAATGTAGAAAATTCACATGTTTGAGCCCGAAGGGCGAGTTTGTGAATTTTCAATGGAGCGAGCTTAGATGGGTCAAAAAATGTATGCTGAAGCGAAAAGGGGTACTTTTTCAAAGCTCTCATTCGTTCTTTTACCCTATAGATTTTCGTTGAATACGCTTGATTTCTCAGAGAAATTCACCTATTTTACTAGAGGGTTATTATCATGTTTCCTGTCCTTTTACAACCCTTTTTCATCTTATAGATCCTATCCATTTATCAATGCCTGACCCCATAACCTTCCCAAACAAGGTGAAAAAAGACTGGATTTTGCCTGATAATTGAGGTATGAATAAGTGCATGGTTAAGTAGTAGTTTTAAGTTTGTGAACCCAAAATCCAAAGGGGTGTTTATGAGGGCGTCTTTCTTGAATCTCCAGGAATGTAAGGAGCAAAGAGAAAGGCGCCTTTTTATTTAAACCTAACCGTACCAAGAATTAAAGAGGTTTAAAATGAATTCCAGTAGCAACTGCAGGCTAAGAAGTTTTCTATTATGTTCACTCAGTATCTTGATGGTATTATTTTCTACTAACTTCTCAATAGCTAAACAGGTAACCTTTGAAAGAGAGTATACCTACCAGGCAAGCGAGATAGACAGCAAGGTTTCATGCAGAGTCAATGCCTTAGAGCAGGTAAAAAGGCTGCTTTTAGAAGAGTTGGGGACATATCTTGAGAGCAGGACAGAGGTGAAGGATTTTAAGCTGACAAAGGACCAGATTATGACTCTGACAGCGGGGATAGTAAGGACAGAGATAGCGAAAGAGACATGGGATGGTAAGACATACTGGCTGAAGGCCAGGATAGAAGCTGACCCTGATGAGGTAATAAAGTCTGTTGACTCTTTACGAAAAGACCACCAGAAGACAAAGGAGCTTGAGGAGACAAGGGAAAAAGCAGCAGGGTATCTGAAGGAAATGGAGAGGTTAAAGAGTGAGCTGGCATTGGCTAAAGGTGATACAAAAAAACAGGG
>JBAZOX010000271.1:0-3535 GCA_041648535.1 Desulfobacteria bacterium
TAACGGAACCCTTGATAAACACATGGGGGACAGCATAATGGTTATTTACGGGGCACCTGTTTCGTACAATGACGACCCTCTTCGAGCAGTCCTAACAGCCATAGATATGCAAAAAAGAGCAGCCCAAGTAAGTGTAAAGTTGGGGTCTTCTGATGCAGTTCAAATACCCATAGGTATTGGTATCAGCACGGGTGAGGTAGTGGTAGGTATATTTGGATCTGTCAGAAAAAAGGAATACACAGTTATAGGATCAGCGGTTAACATTGCAGCCAGGTTAGAAAAGATTGCCAAGGGAGGACAGATTTTAATTACCGAAGATACCTTCCAGGAGGTTCGTCATGAAATAGAAGCAGAGAAACTGGATGCTGTGAGCATGAAAGGAATTGGGAGAAATATAAGCATATACAATGTCTTAGGCGTAAAGTCTTCTAACTCTTTTTAACTATAGTGAATGTCATTTGTCAATAGTCATTTGTCACTGGTAAAAGCGATCAATTTTCCACACTTAACCAATGACCGATGACTAATGACCAGTGACGTTGCCTATAATTAGTCCACCCTGAAAAACTACAGGCTAACAGGCTATAGGCTATAGGCTGTAGGATTAGCGAGTACCCATGTCAAATCTTACACCGATGATTAAACAGTATTTAGAGATAAAGGAAGCGCATAAAGATGCTATCCTCTTTTTTCGAATGGGTGATTTCTATGAAATGTTCTTTGAAGATGCGGAGATAGCGTCGAGAATTTTGGATATTACCCTTACCTCAAGAGATAAAAACAAGGAGAACAGTGTCCCTTTATGTGGTATTCCGTATCATTCAGTTTCACCCTATATCTCAAAATTGATTGATAAGGGATACAAAGTAGCCATCTGTGAACAGGTGGAAGATCCCAAAAAAGCTGTTGGGATTGTTAAGAGGGAAGTTACCAGAATTATCACCCCAGGATTGGTACTAGATACAGATGCCCTGGAATCTACTGAGAACAATTTTTTGATGAGTATCTCATTTAATAAAGAGAGTTGGGGTATAGCCTTTTTGGATCTGTCTACAGGAGAATTCAGGGCTACAGAAATTACGGATTATCGTGTACTACTCGAAGAGATATTAAGGGTTGGTCCAAGAGAAATACTCGTACCCAGATTTCTCAGTGACCACGATTCCTTTCAGACCCTTCTTAAATCAATGGAAAAATATGTGCTGACACACATGGATGATGATATCTTTGACTATGAGAAATCCATTAATCTGGTCTCAAAGCAGATAGGGAGGGAATCCTTTGAAGACCTGCATTTTAATGATATGAAAGAGGCCATTAACGCTGCCGGTGGTATAATTCATTATATAAAAGCTACCCAAAAGGCAGAACTCGGTCACATCAACCACCTGTCCTTCTACCATGTTAATGAATATATGATTGTGGATGAGTCTACCAAGAGGAATCTTGAACTTTTTTGTACAATCCGAGATAGATCTAAAAAGGGTTCACTGATAGGCATACTGGATGAAACTATGACAGCCATGGGGGGGAGAAAAATTAGAAACTGGTTGAATTATCCTCTATTAACTGTTGATAAAATAAGGGAAAGGCTTGATGTAGTATCAGAATTAAAAGATGAGACTATACTTCGAACAGATCTAAGGAATCTCCTAAAAGGAATCCGTGATCTTGAGAGAATCAATAGCAAAATCTCTTTAGTCACTGTCAATGGCAGAGACCTAATTCAATTAAAGACCTCTATTAACTATCTTCCAAAGATTAAAGAACAGCTTGGAAAATTAACTTCCAATCCAGCTCAGGAAATCTTTTCCCAACTTGATGAGCTGACAGACATCTATAATCTGATAGAAGAGTCCATCACTCCTGCCCCACCGTTTACCATTAGGGAAGGGGGGTTAATTAAAGAAGGATATAACAATAGTCTGGATGGGTGGAGAAAGATGAGCAAAGGTGGAAAGGGTTCAATTGCCAGTTTAGAGGCTAAGGAGAGGAAAAAAACCGGAATCAATTCTTTGAAAGTTGGGTTCAATAAGGTCTTTGGTTATTATATAGAGGTTACTAAAACGAATTTAGACCTGGTTCCCAAAGATTATATAAGAAAACAGACCCTGGTTAATGCAGAGAGGTATATAACTCAAGACCTAAAGGAGTACGAATCCACTGTATTAGAGGCGGAAGAAAGGCAAGTTGAGCTGGAATTCCAATTGTTCAACCAGATTAGAGAACATATCGCTATGGAGACCAGGCGAATACAGCATACAGCTTCTCTGGTAGCAGAGCTTGATGTATTGCTTGCCCTGGCTGAAGTAGCAGACAGATACAATTATGTTAAACCTACAATAAATGAGGAAGATCGTATCATTATCATTGAAGGCAGGCACCCGGTTATCGAACAGATAAACCTGGGGGAGAGGTTTGTCCCCAATGATATAAGTCTCGACAGTAAGGAGAATCAATTGATAATAATTACCGGTCCCAATATGGCTGGGAAGTCCACCATAATGAGGCAGGTGGCTCTTATTGTTCTAATGGCACATATAGGAAGTTTTGTTCCTGCAAAAGAAGCCATTATTGGTCTGGTTGATAGGATATTTACCCGTGTGGGAGCATTAGACAATCTGGCTAAAGGTGAAAGTACATTTATGGTAGAGATGAACGAGACTGCCAGTATACTGCGCAATGCCTCAAATAAGAGTCTGATAATCCTGGATGAGATTGGAAGGGGCACAAGTACGTTTGATGGTCTGAGTATTGCGTGGGCAGTGGCTGAGTATATACATGATCAACCAACTCTTCGAACAAAGACGCTGTTCGCTACCCACTACCATGAACTTACGGAGCTGGCTTTAACAAAGGAAAGGGTGAAGAACTATAATATTGCTGTTAAGGAGTGGAATGACAGGATTATCTTTTTGAGAAAGCTTGTTGAGGGAGGAACCAGCCGGAGCTATGGTATTCAGGTGGCAAGACTGGCTGGACTTCCAGGGGAAGTTATTGATCGCGCCAAAGAAATCCTTATGAATCTTGAGAGGGGAGAATTAAATGAGGTTGGAATCCCCAAAATTGCCCTTTCAAAACGCTATAGGCATAAACTAGAGAGTTATCAATTGAGTCTCTTGAATCAAAGCGCAGATTATTTGCGAGAAGAATTGAAAAGACTGGACATATCTACACTTACCCCCCTTGAGGCATTGAATAAATTGAATGAATTAAAAGAAAAAGCTGTGAAAGAGTAATCTATTCAGATATTTACCCTTGACAACCAATTAAATAGAGCTTATTATGCCCATTATTAATATAATGGGTTAATGGTATCTTTTATCTTTTTCAGCGCAAATAAGGTGTAGAACCTTGTACAAAGAATACTGGGGATTTAAATTGTCCCCCTTTGAAAACGTTCCTGATCCTCGGTTTTTATATCTCTCACCCAAACATGAAGAGGCTTTGATGAGGCTGCTTTATGCAGCGAACGGACAAAAAGGTGCAGCAATGTTAACCGGCGGGATAGGGTGTGGGAAAACACTCTTAAGCC
>JBAZOX010000272.1:0-3534 GCA_041648535.1 Desulfobacteria bacterium
ATCTGGTCTCCGTCCAGGGTATCGATGCAGCCGGAAGTCCAACACCCGGACATGATATCCCTGAAGAGAACAAGTTCCTCATTGGAACATCGGCTTGATGCAAGCCCGAAGATAGCCTTACCACTATATGTATCCCTGATAGTACCTAGCTTCTCAGCTACTAAGTCAAGGGCGTTTTGCCATGACTCTTCTGCCCATGTCCCATCTTCCCTTCGAACCATGGGATTGAGGAGGCGTGTTCCAATCGTCTTAAAGGGTTCAAACCTCCCCTTATAGCACAGTTGTCCATGGTCCGGGCTTCCACCATTTAGAGAAAGCTTGCCTTCAATCTTCACAAGGTTATTGTCCTTTACAAAATTGACCGTTGGACATAACAGTCCACACTGGGGACAAAAGGAATCAACCGTCTCCCAGTCCTTTGCGTGTCCTTTAACCGCATAATCTGTCCTATAACGATTGTATATTGCTCCTGTCGGGCAAACCTGCATGCATACACCGCAAGAATAACAGCTAGACTCTCCTATCTCTTCATTTAGATCCAGACCAATGAGGGAGTGAGAACCCTTGTTTTGAAAATTCAGTACATAGGCCCCTGCTATCTCTTTACACGCTCTAACGCACCTTCCACAGAGGACACACCGATTATGGTCTATCGCCATGTATTCGCTTGTTATATCAACGGGAAAACCCTGGTCGGAAGAAGGGACAGTGAGATGGTCCATCTGCATCTCATAGGCTAGGCTCTGGAGTTCACAGTCTCCACTCTGAGCACAGAACATGCAGTAATGGTTTCTCTCGGCAAACAGGAACTCAAGGATGGTTCGTCTGGCTTCGATGATCCGATCGTTGGATGTGACCACCCCCATCCCTTCTCTAACTGGCATCACGCAGCTGGCAACCAGTCTTGGAGCACCATCTACTTCCACCACACAGAGCCGACACCCCCCCCAATTGGAGAGGCAAGGATGGTGGCAGAGGGTAGGGATACGAATGCCGTTTTGCTGCGCTGCATCCAGGATTGTCGTACCTTCTTCTACCACTATCTCTCTTTCGTCAATCTTCAGGTTTACCTTCTTCTCCATTGGATATCCTCCAAAACTTGATACTGTTCAGTGTTTACCGTTCACCGTTAAACCGTGAACTGTGAACCGTGAACTGTATTCCTACGGGTCTGACCCCAAATCCGCCCAATTGACTACTGACAACGGACTACTGCCACTATCTGGTTTTACAATGTCTCAATATCGCACCGCAGACACCGACGTGCCTCATCCATAGCAATTTTCCTTGAAAACCCCATCTCTACCTCTTTAAAATTTCCAATTCTTTCTGCCACAGGTATTTCTAAGACAGGAGTCCTTGGCACCTCCGGGGTCTCCTCATCAATTACCAAGGGGACAGGTGTGTTGGCATGGAGATTTGAAAAAGGCTGAACAAGCTCCGGCAGGACAACGCTTTTCACGAATATGTGCTTCGTATTCGTCCCTAAAGTAACGGAGAGTAGAAAGCACGGGGTTGGGAGCCGTCTGTCCCAGTCCGCACAGGGCTGTATTCTGAACAATATAAGCCAATCTCTCAAGGGTCTCGATGTCTCCCACCTCTCCTTTGCCCTCGCATATTCCGGTCAATATCTCCAGCATCTTCTTTGTGCCTACCCGGCATGGTGTGCATTTGCCACAGGACTCTTCCTGGCAGAATTCCATGAAGAATCTGGCCACATCTACTACACATTTATCTTCGTTCATAACGATCATGCCGCCAGAGCCAACGATTGCTCCAAGCTGGGTAATCGTTTCATAATCGACCGGCGCGTTCAAATGCTGGGCAGGTATACATCCTCCGGATGGTCCACCCAACTGAACAGCCTTGAACCTTTTTCCTTCGGAGATGCCCCCTCCTATATCATGGACGATAGTCCCTATAGACGTTCCCATGGGCACCTCTACCAGTCCTACATTATTCACATCTCCTGTAAGGGCAAAGACCTTTGTCCCTTTACTTCTCAAGGTACCAAGACCGGCATACCACTTTCCTCCATTAAGGATTATCTGGGGTATACTTGCCAGGGTCTCTACGTTATTCAGAACCGTCGGTTTTTTCCACAGGCCCTGTATGGCAGGGAAGGGGGGTCTGGGTCTGGGCATACCCCTTTTCCCCTCGATGGAGGCCATAAGCGCTGTTTCTTCTCCACATACAAATGCCCCTGCTCCACGGTAAACCTCGAGATCAAAATCGAAGCCTGATCCAAGGATATCCTTTCCAAGGAGTCCATATCCCCTGGCCTGATCGATAGCAAAGTTCAGCATCTTTACAGCAAGAGGATATTCCGCGCGGCAGTAAATATAGCCCTGTTTGGCCCCGATGGCCTTGGCTGCTATGATCATCCCTTCAAGGACTGCATGAGGGTCTGACTCCAGGACACTTCGATCCATAAAGGCTCCGGGGTCCCCTTCGTCAGCATTACAAATGACATATTTGATATCCCCGCGGGCCCTTGCGCAAAACTCCCATTTCAAACCAGTAGGGAAACCGGCGTCTCCACGCCCCCTTAGCCCTGATACCTTCACCTCCTTGATGATTTCATTAGAACTCATCTGGTAGAGTGCCTTGGCAGCCGCAAAGTATCCATTGTTGGCTATATATTCTTCTATCTTTTCTGCCTGGATCAAGCCCCTATTCCTCATTACACGAAGTTCCTGCAAACCGAAGAATGGGATTTGTTGGATGGAAGGTATTGCTTCGGTTCCTGGAGATGGTCGACCTTCGAATGCCTTCTCCTTTTGTTCCCAACCTCTGGAGAATGCCCATTCCAGGATTACTTGCCCACCCAATACGTGTTTTTGGAAGATTTGGCGTGCTTTTTCTTCGTCAACTTCTGCATATTTTATAGACTCTTCTTCAAGTCTATCCACGGTGATAAGGGGTTCTCTGTTGCAAATGCCTGCACAACCGGATGTTGTTATGATGATGTCAGTTCTCCCAGAGGAGTTAAGCTCTTCCTTAAGGGTCGCCAAAACATTCTCTGCCCCAGAGGCGATTCCGCATGTGCCCATATGGACTGTAATACGGCAAGTGTATCTTTCAGCATCCAGCACCGAGAACCTTAGGACAGCCCCCCTTATCCTATAAAGATCCTCTATTTTCAGCCCTTGCATAAGTAAACTCCTTCTTTATTTAACACCCAATAGTCCCCTGTAAACTCAAGAATTGTGCCAAAAGGGAAACGTATTTGGTGAAAAAAATAACCACCTGAAAAGACAGGTTAAATTGGCCACAAATTATCACAAGAGAAAAGGATTAGATGGGGGAACGACCTTTCTTGTAAACATCCAGGTTACACCCTGTCAACTGACGATTGCCTTTTTAGGGAACTACTCAGGTATCTTACCACAAAAGGCACCAAGATTGTAAAATTGTTCTATATAATAGCCTGTTTAATGCGTGTCACATTTAAATTAATGAGAAAACTCCGTTATTCAATTTATATTCATCTTCTCTTTGAGTCTTTGTGACTTGGTGGCTGAATAGTTACAA
>JBAZOX010000273.1:0-3534 GCA_041648535.1 Desulfobacteria bacterium
CTGATGCCGTAATGAATGAGAAACCAGAGATGGGGAAGAAATGGGAGTTGTTAGATAACTATATTGGCCGGATTATGACTAACGAAAACTTGAATATAGGGTATGTTGTTGTTGCCGATACCTCGGACCGGATAATAAGAAATCGTTATAATGAACGTTTCGAGGGATACAGAGAGATTCATCTGGGGCAAACTACTTTGCAAGATACTCTCCCTGGTAATACCCTCACTCGAAGATATAAAGCTGACCAGGAAATGTTGGAAATTTCTACACCCCTTGTCCATGGATCTAAGATTCTGGGTGCTTTAAGGGTTGGGTTTCCTTTGCAGAATTTGCAAGACAATTTGCTCAAACGATATTTGGTTAAACCTTACAATGAAATAATTCTTTTAGCTGTCGGGCTTATAGCCCTCACGTTCATTATTGTCTATGTCTTAATATTAAAGATTATCAAACCTGTTCTGAAATTGACAGACGACCTGAGGGAAGTTAGCAGGGGGAATTTGTCCATCCGATCTTCTATTAACCACAAGGATGAAATAGGGTTTCTGAGTCAGGCTTTTAACTCCATGATGGATAACCTCAATCAAGCGAGAAGGGAACTTAGGCGCACCCATGCTAATATGATTCAGACTGAGAAAATGGCAGCGATGGGGAAGCTGGCAGCGGGTTTAGCCCATGAGATCAATAATCCCTTAGGGGGTGTTCTAACCTGTCTTGAAACTCTCAGACAAGACTCGCAAGATGAGGAGTTGAGGGTCAAATACTTTAACCTGATCCAAACGGGTCTGGAACGAATACGCAAGACAGTTAAACAACTCTTAAATTTTGGCAAGCAAAGGAATTTTCAGCCCGAACCAACTGATATTAATATGTTGATGAACCGGACGTTGGAGATGACCTCCCATCACTTCTCTTCAAATCGTATTACCGTCCGAAAAGAATTTGATGAAGATATTCCAAAGATATTAGCAGATCCTCATCAGTTGATTCAGGTTTTCGTGAATCTTATATTGAATGCCATCCAAGCTATGCCAGAGGGGGGAGACCTTTGGATCAATATCTGTCAAGAGGATAAAAATGTGAGCATAATAATAAGGGATAGGGGATGCGGGATACCAAAGGAAAACCTGGATAGGATTTTTGATCCTTTTTTCAGCACAAAGGGGCACGAACAAGGGACCGGGCTTGGTCTTTCTGTCAGTTACGCAATTATTCAGGACCATGCTGGGGAAATCGAGGTGGAAAGTGAAGAAGGCTTTGGGAGTCAATTCATGATCCTTTTGCCTATCAATCATCAGAAAGAGAAAATCCATAAATCGTTTTTAAGGGGGCTCCAGCATGGAGAGAGGTAAGGTTTTACTTATAGATGATGAGCCTATCTTACTGGTGACAGTCTCCGATGCTTTAGCCAAAGCCGGATATACGGTGGAGATGGCTGAAAATGGCCAAAAAGGGCTTATGATGTTCCAAGAAGGGTCATTTGATATAGTACTGTTAGACATGGTCATGCCTGATATATCCGGTATGGATATTCTTAGAGAAATGAAAGGTCTGTATCCCCAAACAATTGTAGTCATGATTACAGCACATGGCACAATTGAAAAGGCTGTGGAGGCAATGAAATTAGGTGTCCACGATTTTATTGCAAAGCCTTTTTCTCTCGATGAACTGATTTTGAAACTCCAAAATATCAGCTCTTTTCAGTGTTTAAAAGAAGAGAATGTCTATCTTCGTCAGCAACTGGAGAAAAAATACCACTTTGGCAACCTGATAGGAAAATCCCATAAGATGCAGGAGATTTACGAACTTATAAAAACCGTTTCACAAACAGATTCAACGGTTCTTATTCAAGGTGAGAGCGGAACTGGAAAAGAATTGGTTGCCAATGCCATCCATTTTAATAGCCGTCGCAAAAATGATCCTTTCATTAAGGTGAGCTGTGCTGCCCTGTCTGAGACGATTCTGGAATCGGAACTGTTTGGTCACGAAAAAGGTGCATTTACAGGTGCAATTCAAAGAAAGCTTGGCCGATTTGAACTGGCAAACAAAGGGACGCTCTTTTTGGATGAAATAGGGGACATATCACCTACAGTTCAGGTCAAATTGCTGCGCGTTCTTCAAGAAAGAGAATTCGAGAGAGTAGGTGGTACTAAAACTGTCCATGTAGATGTTAGGATAATCAGTGCTACAAAATACGATATGGATGAGATAAAGACCGAACGCCTTCGGGAGGACCTGTACTACCGTTTAAACACGATTACTATTCAGCTTCCATGCTTGCTTGAACGTAAGGAAGATATCCCTCTTCTGGCTAAATATTTCTTTAATGAGTTTAGAGGAAGGACTTCCAAAAGCATACTTGGATTTACAGAGGGAGCATTGGACCTATTGGAACAATACGAATGGCCTGGGAATGTTCGAGAGCTGAAAAATGTTGTGGAAAGGGCGGTAGCCATCTGCCGCACAGAGAAATTACAAATTGCTGATCTCCCCCAAGAGATACGAGAGATTCGTTTGAAAAAGAAGCTTATCCAACACGAGATTGAAACCTTGAATAACGTATTAAAGGCTGTGGAAAAAGAATACCTCCAAAAAATCCTTCGAATAACACAGGGGCGGAAGGCTGAAGCTGCTGATCTTCTGGGTATAAGCCGCAAGACCCTGTGGGAAAAAATTAAAGAACACCAACTGTCTGATAAGTCTCCTTCATAGACACCAAGACACCTTCTTTGCAAAGCCCCTTCGTTACTTTTTCGTAACATGGTTTGAATTTGAAATAACTTCTTCAAAAGCAAAGGAAAATTCTATTTTTAAAGAAAAACGCTCATTGAAAAATGTTACATTTTCTTCCCCTTTGGGCTATCCGTTTATGAGTTCACTGTTCTCCAGAAGATAGCCTGACGTGAATATATTCAGCTTTTCAACAGTCCCTAACTATATGTTATTAAGGATATTTAACACTGCGATCTAATCCCAAATCATAGTCAGGAGATTCTTCATGGCATGCTTTTTGCTATTCTTTTCAGTTACCTTTTAATAATTCCAGAGAGTAATGAGTATTGCCTCTATGTTTCGGATTCTAATAGATGAGGAAAAGTGTAATTGTTGTGGATTGTGCGTGGACGTTTGCCCCAATGAGATACTGATTAAGAGAAAATATGGTTGTGCCCCCCTGATAACTGAGGGAGAATGCTTTGGATGTGAGAACTGTATAGTAGTATGCGAGACAGGGGCATTGAGCATTGTTGGGGAGGGTGCTGAATTTTCAAGAGATGTGGATCCTTTGATTGATTGACAGAAATGTAGGGGCGGGTTTCAAACCTGCCCTACTAAAGATGTGCTAATGTTTTAATAAGGGAATAAGGAGGTGCCTATATGGCAGATTATTACATTAATATCTTTTTGGATAATGAAAAATTCAAGAAGATTGAAGATGCTGGGTTAGCAGATCAGGTTAAGGAGATAAGTGGTAAAAAGGCGATTCAGGTTGGTCTCTCTCAGAAGGAGCATAAGAAGATTTGCAAGAGTTTC
>JBAZOX010000274.1:0-3455 GCA_041648535.1 Desulfobacteria bacterium
CGGATGCGCATGGATTTCGAATCCGTGAATATCCGTCAGATCCGTGCAATCCGTGTGCTACGTCGCGGTAAATCTGCGTATACTTGTTATACTCCCTCCCTCCAATGCCTAAAACCCCGCCAGCTCCTCACCATCAATCACACACCCAGCCCCCCAACTCATCCTCGCAGGGCAGGCACAGGCAAGACCACGACCATCACCGCCAAAATCGCATACATGGTTGAAACGGAAAACATCGCCCCCTCCCACATCCTCGCGCTCACCTTCTCCAAAGAAGCCGCAAGGAACATGTACGAAAAAGTGGAAAAGCTCGATGTGCGCGCTATTAATGAACATATCAAAAGCATATATAATGAGGGTGAATTGTCCCGGAGGCAACTATCCGGAATTTCCAGATAGTTCATACAGAATCATTTGTTTTTCACTTTCATTTCAATCTCTTCAGGCTTGTTTCTTTTGTCAATAACGTCATCTGCTCAATCGCAATGCCATTTAATTTCTCCAATCGTTTCGACTTGTCCATTCCTTCTTTAATAAAAAGCGCATTTATATTTTCAAGATTTGACAGGCAGACAAGTTGAGAAACATCTGCATAATCACGCATATTGCCGTCAAGTGTGGGATTATTGTTTCTCCATTCTTTTGCAGTCATCCCAAATAAAGCAAGATTGAGAATATCCGCTTCTGAAGCGTATATTAAATTTTCTGCATTTCGAGAGATTTTATCCGGTACAAGATGTTTTTTTATTGCATCAGTGTGGATTCTATAATTTATCTTTGCAAGATTTCTCTTTATATCCCATCCCAATTGCAGTCTTTCATTTTCATCTTCCTTTAATCTCTGAAATTCTTTTATTAAGTATAGCTTAAATTCTGCAGAAATCCATGATGCAAATTCAAATGCAATATCTTTATGCGCAAAGGTGCCGCCATATTTGCCAGATTTGGATATAATTCCTTCTGCATTAGTTGATTCAATCCATTTTTGGGGAGACAGCACAAAAGAGTTAGTTCCTGCCTGATTTCTAAACTGGTCGAATTCGACCAGTTTAAACTCTGGATTATTTATCCTCTCCCACAAACCTAAAAATTCAATCGTATCTTTAGATCGTGTCCAGTTTTTTATTACATCTGCAGGATGTTCGGGATTCTTGTATCTTGCAATATCTGTCAGAGAAATATAATCGTCCTTATTTTGCGAAGATAATGCAATTTCTGTTCCGAGAACTTTTATTTTTTTGCTCATCGTTAATACCCTTTTGGAATCATTCCTCTTTTACCTCAGAATCTTCCCCTTCAAGTTCTTCCAAAATTTCAAACATCAAATCCCAATCCTGCAAGATTCTTCCTGATCTCTCTTTCCAGTTTGTCGCTTTCTTCAAACTTCGCTTTTAACGTACTGGTGAGTGATGCCATTTTCTCAGCAAAGGGGATGCCGTCGTCTTCTTCGTCTTCTGCGCCAACATAGCGGCCCGGGGTAAGCACAAAATCGTGTTTTTTAATCGCAGCCAGATCAGCAGAAAAACTAAAACCGGCCTGATTATTTTTATCGGTCCATTCTCTCTGCCACGCATGGAAAGTATCAACAATTTGTTTAGTATCTTCGTCTTTGAAATCACGCAGTACACGGTCTTTCATATAACCCAGATTGCGCGCATCGATAAACAGCACTTGACCATGTCGGTCTCTTTTACCGTTGCGTGCACTTTTATCCCTGGTTAAAAACCAGATACAAGCAGGTATCTGGGTATTGGTAAAGAGTTGCCCGGGCAGCGCTACCATACACTCCACCAGGTCTTGCTCGACAAGGGTCTTACGGATCTCACCTTCGTTATTTGTGTTACTGCTCATGGAGCCATTGGCTAATAACAGCGCCATGCTGCCCGTTGGGGCAAGGTGGTACAGCATGTGCAACATCCACGCAAAGTTTGCGTTACCCTCGGGTGGGGTAAGGATTCGTTTTTCGCCGTTGGTATTGATAGTCCAGCGTACATCATCGGCAAGCTTTTCGTGCCACCACTCCTTCATATTAAAGGGCGGGTTTGTCATGACAAAGTCGGCGCGCAGGTCGGGATGCTGGTCATCTAAAAAACTGTCGGCGTTCTTTTTGCCAAAATTAAAATCGATGCCGCGAATAGCCATGTTCATGGCAGCGAGCTTCCATGTGGTGGGGTTTGATTCTTGCCCGTACACAGAGATTTGTTTTTTCTGATCGGCTGGATCGTAGTGTTTAACCCTGGCGTGTTCTTCAATGAATTTATCACTTGAAACAAAAAAACCACCGCTGCCCATGGCTGGGTCATACACGCGGCCTTTGTATGGCTCCAGCATTTCAACTATCAAGGTAACAATGGATTTGGGTGTGTAATACTGGCCGCCCTGTTTGCCTTCGGCAAGAGCAAATTGACCTAAAAAGTATTCGTACACATGACCGAGAATGTCTTTGGATTTTAGGTTGAGTTTTTCGCCTTTGTACTCTGGATCATGAAATCTGGTGGTGCTAAATTCATTGACCAGACCAATGAGTTTGTCGGCATCCAGCTGGTATTGGCTGATGCGGTTGAGAATGCCTTTGAGTTTTGGATTGGCTTTTTCTATTTCGTCGAAAGCGTTATCGATCAGCCACGACACAGAGCGCAGTTTAACCTCTTCGCCTTGTTCACTTTGCCATATCACGCTGCCAGTGGGAAGAGTGACTTTTTCTTTCAGGGTGTTCCAACGAGCGGTTTTGGGTACCCAGAAGACGTTTTTTTCGGCGTAGTAATCATTAATTTCCAGCTCGGCTTCTATGGCTTTCTTGTAGTCTTCGTCACTGTCGTAATCTTCACGGGGCATATAATAGATGTTATCGTCATCGTCTTTTTGAAACAGTTCGATGAGTTCTTGCTGGCGCTCTTCGAAGGCATCGGACACGTATTTAAGGAAAATCAACCCTAATACCACATGTTTGTAGTTGGCGGCATCCAGGTGAGAGCGCAGTTTGTCGGCGGCCTTCCAGAGCTGGGCGTCGAGTTCATTTAAAAATTGCTGTTCAATATCTTTCATTAATACCTTCCATTATTCAAATTGTTAATCCCCATGATAAACCCGTACAATAGCAGGTTATCAATGCCATATATAGTCGGTGTGTTTCTTATCCATAAGTTATAACTTATTAATATATGAAATTATTTAAATTGATGTACGAAGTCCCAACAAAAACTCGCCTTGTTTATAGCTCATTCATTGGTCTAAGAAATCAAAGAAATCGAAGTACGAACCGCCTCGTTTTAGCCACAAAAAGAAGCGATTACCGTTTCCCCGCTCACCCCGCCCCCTCCACCGCCTGCCCGACCCGCGCCGTGTCCTTCATCACAGGTACTATCCCGCATCCGATAGCTCTCAACCGGAGTTCTTACGAGTTCGTATCAGTTCGTTGTTGATTTTGAGTACGCTCGCCGTATCTCACAGACCAT
>JBAZOX010000275.1:0-3441 GCA_041648535.1 Desulfobacteria bacterium
CCTCAACCAATTCACCCTCTTTAAAAATATTGCTGATGTGTTCGCTGACCGTCGATTTTGACTTCTGAAAAAGTTCGCATAAATGTGCTTGAGTCAGCCAGACAGTTTCATTTTCAAGACGGACATCAATTTTAGTATTGCCGTCGGAGGTTTGGTAGATGAGGAGTTGGGAGTTAGGTTCAGTCATTTGCATCTCCGGTGACAGAACATCCTTCGGCTTCAAAGAGTTCGATTACTGCTTGTTCGAGTTTTTCTTCTGAGAGTTTCATTCTTTTCTCCACCGACTTTCAATTCCAGGGGGCTTATGCCCCGCTTGTCGCGGCATGATACGATTCTATAGAAAAACCGACTGCCTAGTAATTAAAAACAATGTCCTCAAGTATCCACTGTTTTTCCGATAGGCAAATCGAACGGTCATAATCCCGAGACCTTTGACTATAACTCTTAAGGAGAAGCTAAATCTTTCCTTGTCTCTTTTTGCTTAAAGGTAGCGACTTGTCAGGCTTTCTTAGCCTTTGCTCTATGCTTTTTGGGCAGCAGTGGAATTAAGCAGCGTAAAGCCCTATTCACAGATTCCGAGTCTGGAAAATACGTTCTAATATCTGGTTCTAGAATAACTGCGCCTTCCTTTGGCATCACTTCTTTAACAACAGTTGTGCCATCCGCCTTATGAACAGTGATCGTATATCCGGCTTGCATGGCCCTATAATGCTTACCACGCACTCCGCCCGTGAAATCATATTCAGCACGCATATCGTTATCCTCTACCTGTACCATTTTAGTCACCCCCTTCTTCATAAAGTTTCCGCTCCGATGGAGTTGCCTTACGACAACTGATAATACGTATGTTTGATCTGCGCTCGGTATAAACAACTACCAGCACACGGCCTTTGTCAGAACTGCCGATGTCAATATGCCGTTGTTCATCCACTGAGTGGTCTGTCAGGTCAAAAAATATTTCGTGCCCACTATTGACATCAGAGGTCAAATCGTTATTGAGAATGGGTCGAGAAAAACCGTTATGGCTTCATCAAAACTGACTCTTTGCTTTTTGAAATTCGTTTTGGCCTTTTCTTCATCCCACTCAAAGTTTAGTTTCATTACGGCTCCTTTGAACCACAGCGTATCGTTGTCAAGGAAGTAAGCCTAACGGTATGCTCACATGCCGGTGTGTAGCGACAGTGGAGTACCCGTCTATATGAAGCAGAATGATGTTGTTAATCTTTTTTGTGATATTTCTTACTCAGCAAATGCCATGCTTTCGAGGGCAACCAGCCCTGCTTATTATCAGAACTTCAGCAACGACAAATCTACCTTTGTCCCCAATATCTCCATTGGCTGATACTTTGTTACAACTTATCAGAATCTTGTGGAAATGAGCTGCTTTGCAGTGCCGCCCTGGCATCTTCCGAGTAGGTTAGTCTTTTTTCACGTTGAATCTTCTTATCTTGGTTGCTTTCCAGGATTCTCTGTTTTTCTTTTTATCGAATGAAGATATTACATCGAAAATAACAGTATCACCATTAGCCACATCATCCGGCATGTCCTTTGAGAAACAAATTGCAGATAACCCATCTTTTGTGTTCATAAAACAGAAGGGCTTGTTCTTTGGAATGGTCAATTGTCCCACCAAGTCCTTTTTCTTTGTCCGGGTTTCTGAGGTGTCGGTTCCACAAATCCCATTCCAGAATGTTCGACAAATTGAAAAAGCCTCTTGCCTGGATAACGGTGCGGAGTTTCCCAACATCTTACTGTCCAACCTATCTATTGATGCTGCAAGAGAAGAGGATATTGGCCAGCCATTGTCGTCCCGAACAAATTTTTCCAAATAGCAATGTGCACGTGCCTTCTCGGATTCTCCTTTTTTCAAAAATATTTCCGCAATATCCGAAAATAGCTTAACCATCATTTCAAGCTTTCTATTTGAAAGGGCAGCCATACATAAAACAAGAAGGGCTTTGTCAATCTCGCCTTTCTCCTTCAAAAGGTTACCGTACTCATGAAGCAACCACCACTCAGGGCGTCTCTTGTTACAAAGCTCTTCATATAGATTCTGCGCAGTTTCCATCTCACCAAGGCCTACCATCGCTTGAGCTTGTAGTCTCAAAAAAAACAGCCTCTGTTTCAGGCACTTTTCATCAGCTATAACTGCCTTTTCCCTTGCTTCCCCAAAGGCTTCCTTTTTTAAAAGCAAATTGATTTTGTAGTTGTACCAGAGGCACAGATCACTCCAGCCCTCTCTTCCAGAACCAAAATGCATTGGTTCTGTGGAGAGGCTAGCAGGTTCTATGCGGTCTACCCAGCTTTCAATAGTGTCCCAATCATCCTTTTTTTTCGCCCATTTCAAAACTTTGAAAACAGCTAGTTTTTTGGCTAAAAAATCCGGGCTACATTTCAAAACTGTATCCGCAATTTTAATTACCTCTTCTAAGGGCGTGCTCTCATCAAACATCTGTAATTTACCTTGAACAAGGGTCCAGCAAATCTCTCTAGCAGCCCAAGTCAGGCCAGTATGTTCTTTGCATAATTCCTCAGCCAATGGTATTGCTTTGTCGAATAACCTACTTTTACGGTAACAACAGAGAAGACCTGTGCCGACAAATGGATCAGCCGTTTCTTGCCACAAACTTTCATACAGAGGGAGAGCCTCAGCGAAGTCCCCCTTCTTCCTGTATGAATTTGCCAATTCTTTTCTTTCGCTGATAGACCGGCCCATAAAAGGATCATCCACATATGGCTTGAGTGGTCTTAAAGTGGACTTTTGCTATTTTTTGAAGAACTCCTCGACCGTGTTTTTTAACCAAGGCTTCACATGCCTCAACAACAGCCCTAGAAGCGCCTTTTGGCATTTGAATGCCAAAGTCAGCACTCATTTTTTTCATCCTATATAGGTAGGCATCTCTAGCAAGAATTGACGCAGCAGCAACAGCAACATGCCTTTCAGCCTTTGGCATTTGGATCAGGTCTATTTCTTTTCCCTTCTCCATTAAGGCCTTTTGTATAAAGGCTTCATTACCGAATTGATCTGCAACAGCAGTTTTACAATTCGTAGTAGCAAGTATATTCTCAATTGCCCTAGCGTGTCCCCACGCCAATAAGGTATTTAAATTGCCTATCTTTCTATAGAGTTGATTATATTTTTCAGGCCCAATCACGACAATCGTAAAATGCTCTTTCTTGATGTTTTTGATTATAGTTTGTGCAAACTCAACAATCCTGAGATCGGATATCTTTTTACTGTCGCGAATACCCATAGCCGTTAGTTTTTCGCCTGAGGCTTCATCCAGAAAGACTCCAGCTATCACCAATGGACCTAAATAGTCACCCTTACCGGATTCATCAGTGCCTATATAGGGGATAAATGTTTTGTTATTAGGTGTTTTCGCAGGCGATGAAACTCTTGGGGCGATTGTTGGGGCAGCGCTAGCGGGGATATCCTTA
>JBAZOX010000276.1:0-3440 GCA_041648535.1 Desulfobacteria bacterium
GTCTATAGCCTAAATAACCTTTAACAGTCTACAGTCTATACAACCTGAGTAGTTACTTTACAGGTTAATGTTGGAATACTTTCTCCATGGTCTTGATACAGTCTTATTTTCCAGTGCGTCCAATGTCCTGTTTATTGTCTTCCTGGTATCCTCAGGTATTATCACATCGTCAACATAACCCCGGGCGGCAGCTTGATAAGGGTTCTCATAAAGGTCCGAAAACTCCTTTATTCTCTTTGCGCGTATCTCCTCCGGGTTTTCTGCCCCCTTTATTTCCTTGGCAAAGATGATGCTGGCCGCAGTCTTAGCGCCAACGATGGTAACCTGGGCTGTGGGCCAGGCAAAGACAAAATCGGCGCCTATAGACTTGTCCAGCATGCCATAGTGAGCGCCGGCAAACGATTTTCTTACCATGACAGCAATTAATGGAACAGTGGCATCGGCCCAGGCATAGAGCAGCTTGGCCCCATGTCTCAAAATGCCTCTCCAATCCTGCTGAGAACCTATTAAAAAGCCGGGACAGTCATGAAGGGTAATCAGGGGGATGTTAAACAGGTCGCAAAATCTTATAAATCTGGCGCCTTTGTCCGAGGAATCAACATCCAGACACCCCCCCATGTGAGTGGACTGGTTGGCAACTATCCCTACAGGACGACCATTAAAACGGGCAAAACCGGTGATTAAGTTTCTGGCGTGAAGTCCCAGTGTCTCAAAGAAATAACCGTCGTCCACTATCCTTTTGATAATCTGGAACATATCGAAAGGTTGATATGGCTCTTCGGGCAGTATATCAAGCAAATCCGGTGATTTTCTTTCGGGATCATCTTTTGTTTCCATACGAGGTGGTTTCTCTTTGTTGCTGGATGGCATAAAAGAGAGAAGTTCCTTTGCTTTATCCATGGCGTCTTTGTCGTCCTCTGCTACTATGTGTGTCTGTCCTGATTTTATGGCGTGGGCTTTGCAACCCGAAAGATCCTCCAGACTGATCTCTTCCCCGGTTTGCGTTTTTACGAAGGCCGGTCCGGCAATACCCATAAACCCGGTGTTTTTTGTTTGGATAAGGAAATCCTGCATTATAGGATGGTATGCCTGTCCACCCAGACAGGGTCCCATAAGCAGGGCTATCTGAGGAATTATCCCCGAAGCAAGTATTTGAGACCTGAACAGCCAACCATAGCTTTCCAGGGTATCCATCCCCTCCTGAAGACGTGCTCCTCCTGAGTCGTTCATACCTATAAACGGCCAGCCATTCTCTTTAGCAAAATCCATAGCACGGGCAAACTTTTTCCCATGATATTCGCCAAAAGTGCCTGCCATAGCTGTATAGTCTTCACTGGCAACAACAACATGCCTGCCTTTTACCTTGCCAAAACCTGTAATAACACCCTCAGCAGGAACTTCCCTTTTATCCATACCAAAGGCAGTTGTCCTGTGTTTAACGTGCATCCCTATCTCAGTGAAAGTGCCGGGGTCAAAAAAGTATTCTATCCTTTCCCGTGCAGACATCTGTCCCTTTTGGTGGCGCTTTTCTACTGCACTAGGGTCTCCCATCTGCAGGACACGTCCACGCCTCCTTTTCAGTTCCTCCAAATTTTCCAGGTTCTTGCTGTGTGTCTTGTTACTCATAGTTGAGTCTCCTTCCGTTTTTTTATTCAATAACTCCGCATCTTTTTGCACTGTGATCTCAAAAAACCTGCACTAGAGAGCGGAAAAGGGAATTTTTCAGGGCGAACCAATTAGAGCTTTCAAATAATAAAATGCGCCTAGCAATTCAGTCTTCTATTTCGCCTCTTTTATTCAAAGCCACACCAAGTTGTGATGCTCTCCAGTGGCTCTCGGTTGCTCTCTACCCTGTTCGCGGGAAAATCCCAGTTGGGATAACCAATGGCAATGGCGATTATTATCCGTTTGGACTCGGAGATATCGGCAAACTTCCTCACCACATCGGGATACATTACACCCTGGTCCTCAATACAGGTACCCAGACCATAATTCAGTGCTGCAAGGCAGATATTCTGCATCACAGCGCCCACATCCATCAGCGGTCCTGCTTCGGATAGAGACCGGTCTGACAAGGCAATGATAGCCGCCGGCGCATCGAAATAACGGAACCCTCGCTCCATCCATTCTGCCCTTTTTTTCTTGTCCTCTCTTTGTATGTCCATGAGCTGAAAAAGCTGCTTGGCAAGTTCTACCTGACGCTGTCTGTACACACTGTCAGATGGCCATCCCACAACTGAATGTTCGGGATTAGGCAACGCCCCGGAATTGAGCTTTTCCACATTGCCTCGCCTGATGTTTTCAAGAACATCTCCTGAAAGCACGATAAACTCCCATGGCTGGGTATTCATTGCTGATGGGGCTCGGCTGGCAATTTCCAATATCTCTCTGAGAGTTTCTTTCGGTACGGGATCGGGTTTAAAGTTTCTTATGCTCTTTCGTGTTTTTATAGCTTCTACAATGTCCATAAATCTCCTCCTTTTCATTAATGTAATGTTTGGACTTTAAGGAATAGGAACTTCTTTTTGATGATACAGTATAGTCGAAACATGGCTGTATGTCAATTCACAAAGGTGATTTGTCTTTAGTTGTCTTCCTAAAGTTTTGGAAAACTGGGAAGAGTCAGGGGGTAAGCTCAAAACTTTCTCTTTCTCTTCAGTGAAAATTTTGATAGTATCCTGTTTCATTTATATAAGGAGGCTATATATTATGTCTCACTTAAAAGGCTATGCAGGCAGCATTTTAAGAATAGATCTTTCAACAAGGAAAATATATAAGACACCAACTATGGAGTATGCTGATCTTTTTATAGGTGGAAGGGGGATTGGGTGTAAAATCTATTGGGATGAGGTGCCTCCTGAAGCAGATGCCTTTCATCCTGAAAATCGTATGATCTTTCTAACAGGCCCCCTTTGTGGTATTCCCGGATTTGCCGGCGCCAGATGGCAGGTTTGTGCTAAATCACCATTAAATAACCGGTTTTCTTATTGTAACCTGGGTGGTTCCTGGGGTGTGTACCTTAAATTTGCCGGTTACGATGCCCTTGTGGGGGATCCTACCCTTGAGAGCAAGGTCTACTCAGCCGTTACAGGAAAGGAGATAGACGAAGAGGGACTTTACAGGATTGGAGAGCGGATATTCAATCTTCAAAGGGCTATCCTTATCAGAGAAGGTCATAAAGGGAGGGAAGACGACACCCTTGAGGAGTTCAATTTTACCGTACCCCTGAAGGGTGATTTTTTGAATGAAGACTGTTTGCTTCCTGGAAAAGACGGCAACCCTTTTTCCAGAAAAGGTATGGTGGTAGACAGAGAAGAATTCGAAAAGATGAAGGATGAATACTATCGTATCAGAGGTTGGGATGTCTCTACCGGTTTGCAGACATTGGAAAAATTGAGAGAACTTAAATTATTGGAAGGTGTTGTCTAAGCAATCTCCCA
>JBAZOX010000277.1:0-3422 GCA_041648535.1 Desulfobacteria bacterium
GGCCAAAAAGGGTTCCATATATGTCCAATGCTGGAAACTCTCTTCCACCACATGGATGATATACAACGGGGCTGAGAACTTTTCCGCCATCAATATAGCATAAGGAAAAGCAAAATCGGCTGTCTCGGAAAAATCATGGCAAAACAAGATACGATTTATCTCTACCATAACATCCTCCTTAATTTGATTAATAGATTTTCAATAGGTTCTCCCCATAACGTGTTCCCTTACGTCCAATTAGCCACTCCATGGGGATGAACATAATCAACAACCTTCTGCATCCTGAGGGGCTTTCTCTTTGGAAACGAGAGTTTCGTACCTCTGGCGATAACTACCACCCCTCCGGCACTCACAAAAAAGCGTTTCCTGTCATCTTCCAGGTCATATCCTATCTCTGTCCCCTGAGGTACCTTTACTCCTTTGTCTATGATGGCCCTCCTGATCTTAGAATATCTGCCAACCTCTACACCTTCCATCAAAACGGATTCCCTGATATCAGCGTAGCTGTTAACACGAACCAGCGGAGAGAGAACAGAGTTCTGCACCCTTCCACCACTGATGATACCCCCCCCCGAAACTATAGAATCCAGGCAGGCACCCATCCTTCCACCAGGATACTCCTGGGCAAAGACGGTCTTGACAGGAGGATACTGGCCCTGATAGGTACGTATGGGCCAGTCAGTGTCATAAAGATTGAACTTAGGATCCGGCGCTACCAGGTCCATATTGGCCTCAAAGTAGGCATCAATGGTGCCCACATCCCTCCAGTATTTGGACTCTTTTTTATTCTCGTCCCTGAAGTTATAGGCAAAGACCCTGGCCCGGTGGATCATCGCAGGGATGATGTCTTTGCCGAAATCGTGATGACTCTTCTTACAGGCATCCTCCTCAAGGGATTCCCTTAAAATACTATTGTTGAATATATACACACCCATATTGGCAAAGAGGGGTTGCTTGCTGTGGAGTGAACCCTCGATTTTGTCGGGCTTCTCCTCAAAACCGATTACCCTGCCTTCATCATTAACCTTCATGATGCCAAACTGAGAACTCACCTGTTGATCCACCTCTATGGTGGCTACAGTAGCATCAGCACCCTTTTCTTTATGAAAGGCAAGCATCCTGGAATAGTCCATCTTATAGATATGGTCAGCAGAGAGGATTAGAAAATATCCGGGGTTTACCGTGTCGGCAAAGTATAGGTTTTGGTAGATGCTATCAGCTGTTCCCTTGTACCAATCTCCGTTGATCCGCATCTGGGGAGGAATTGGGAATATATATTCGTCAAGTTCTGAATCGAAGATACTCCAGCCCAACCTGAGATGCTGTTCCAGAGACAATGACTTGTATTGGGTGAGGACCGCAATCTTACGCACACCGGAATTGATGCAGTTGCTCAAGGTGAAGTCTATCAGGCGATATATGCCTCCAAAGGGTACTGCCGGTTTGGCCCTATCACGCGTTAATGGATAGAGCCGCTCGCCCATCCCCCCTGCCATAATCATGGCCAAAACATTCCTCATGGCTACAACCCCCTCCTTGTATTTCTCCCCTATGTAAACTTCGCTTTCCTTTAAGTCCTTAAATGTTGGACTTCAGGCTCTATATCGGCTATTAGATCTAACCCCAACATAGTGGCCAAATCCATGCATTCTTTTCTTAAACCCTTTACTCTTGAGGTAATGCTTTTGGTGAACAGGTGTCTCATGACAATAACCATCATGGCCATTGCCGGAGTATCCATCGTACCCACCTTTTCGAAGTGAAATTCAGCGATTTTTATCCTGGGGTGAATCCCGTCCATGATACTCTCTTTAATAGGGAGGATATTGTTTCGGTTAAGGTCTCCAGATAGGTCTATCTGTGCAACCCTATTGTCTTCGGTTATACGCAGCATCTATTCTCCCTCCTCGCTAAAAAATCATTTCAGGATAACCTTTCCGTTATTGTTTATGGAAAGACACTCACTTTTCCATAAACATAAGTCTTCATAGCAATTGTTCACCCTGTCTGTGGCGTAGCACTCGATGTTATTTTCTGCTCGTTGAATCGCCCGGATTATATCTGTCTTTTTCCCACTGGCTGTGTTTACACCCAGATCTTTAGCCATTCTTCTAACCTCGTTAAAGCTCATTCTGTCCCTCCTAAATATGAAATTTTAGACTCATTTTCATCCTTTCATCAAAGGGCTTGTTCCCTCAAAACCACATGGTGGGGCATATTCAGGCACATCCACCATTCCCAGATTTTTGAAGTTGCCTTCCTGCCCCGATGAAATCCCGAGTATCCTTATTGATGGAACCGTTTTTTTTAACTCCCGTACAACACTCGAAAGCAAAAAGGTGCCAAAGGTTGTATATTGATCGATTTCTTTAAGGTCGATGGTCAGATGCTGACAGTGGGGAGAAAGGGAGTCGTTCAGGAAAGAATAGATATCGTAAACCGTTTTGGGACTGAGCTCTCCCTGAATCTGAATATAAGACTCTTTGCCTGAGTGTTTGAACAAAAAATTGACAGGGTTGTCCATGAGTTACTCCTTTCTCACGAGAGCTTTGAAGAAGTACCCCTGAGAGCGAATTCATAAATTTTCAAGGTTCTCAGGTTAAGCAAAACTACACAGACAATGAAGTGTAGATGCAATTTTCATTCCAACTTCAAAAAGTCTGAATACAATGCCTGAAGAAACCTATAACGATCTTATTTATAAAGAGTAATTTATGAGGTATCTGGATTAATTCAGATCAGCCGTTTCCTGTTCGATTATGGGGTATTTGCCATAATTGTGTTGTGGTGAGTTTGGCTATCTATCCGTAATTTTTGGAGTTTATTGAAAAGAAAGGGCTATCTCATAAGCCAGAAGAGTTATGGGTGAATCCCCATAAATAGAAACAACGTCTCTAAAGGTTCCTATCGAAGTCTAGATCGTCCAACGGGCTCAAAACTCCCTGGCCGCCTTGTTGTAAGACATGAGTGTAGATCATGGTTGTCGATACGTCTTTATGCCCCAGGATCGCCTGGATAGTACGGATATCTGTTCCCCGTTGAAGCAAATGGGTTGCAAAGCTGTGCCGAAGCGTATGTGCGCTGATTCTTTTTGTCAGCACGGCTTTACGAGCAGCCGACTTGATGGCTTTATTGATGACACTGGGATCAATATGGTGGCGACGAGTAACACCGCTTCTCGGGTCTATGGAAAGCGCACTGGCGGGGAAAACGTACTGCCAGCCTCATTCTCTGGCGGCATTGGGGTATTTTCGAGCCAAGGCATAGGGCATATAAACTTCGCCATACCCATTGGTCAAATCATTTTCATGGATGCCTTTCACTTTGGATAAGTGATTCTGCAAAAAAGGAACGATAGACGACGGAAATGTCGTTATTCGGTCCTTGGCGCCTTTTCCAGAGCGAATAGTGATAGTTTTCAG
>JBAZOX010000278.1:0-3383 GCA_041648535.1 Desulfobacteria bacterium
ATCCCAATACAATGAGGTTGTTAATAGACTACATGATAGAGGATAGGAAACCTCACGACCCCAGAGTTGCCCTGGTTTACCCTGATAATGAGACAGGGAAACTTGACCTGGAATCTGCAATTGAGAGGCTAAAATTCCATAAATTAACTCCCGTAACAAAAGAGGTATTAAACCCTGGTTCTCTTGATGCCGCATCCCAGGTAATGACTATGAAAAGGCATCAGGTAAACAACATAGTATTGTGCGGTTTTCTTGCTCAACCTGCCGTTGTACTTTTGAGGGAGTTAAAGAAGTTTAAAATGGATGCCTTTGTCTTTGGAAACACAGCAGCAGCTTCCGAAGAGATTATTGATATGACCGGATCAGCCTCAGAGAAATACTATGCAGCAAGTCCTGTTGCTTCCTGGTATGATGAGGGTGCAGGTGTTGCCTTAATGAGAGAGGTAACTCTCAAGTACGCACCCGGCACCGAGAAACCATATCGGGGTAAATTCTATACATTGGGTTGGGTATATGCTTTGGTATTGAAGGAAGGGCTCTTAAGGGCCGGCAGGGACATAGACGGAGAACGACTGGTAACAGCACTGGAGGGTATAAAGAACTTTGATATGAAAGGGCTATCAGGACCAGTAAGCTTTAGTCCCAGTGATCATAAGGGGATGAATTCGGCAAAGGTCTTTAAGGCTGATCCAGGTAATGGAAAGTTTGTCCCTGTGACAGGGTGGAAGATTTCTAAATAGAAAAAACACTCCAAATTCTAAATTGAAAGCTTTTGGCTGAATGCTTATATATGGTTATCTATAAGGGGATTCGGAATTGATTGGAACTGTATTAAAGAAGGTAATCGGAAGTAAAAATGAGCGAGAACTGAAAAAACTACAGCCTTTGGTTGTTTCCGTTAACGACCTAGAAGCAGAGGTAAACAAGTTAAAAGACCATCAATTACAGGCTAAAACTCCTGAGTTTAAAGAAAGAATTGAAAGGGGAGAACCACTGGATGAAATTTTACCAGAAGCCTTTGCAGTGGTCAGAGAGACATCAAGACGGGTTTTAGGGGAACGTCATTTCGATGCCCAATTGATAGGGGGCATAGTTCTCCATAAAGGGAAGATTGCAGAGATGAAGACCGGTGAAGGTAAAACCCTGGCTTCTACGCTCCCTGCTTATATTAATGCATTGGAGGGAAAAGGGGTTCACATAGTTACAGTAAACGACTATCTGGCGAAGAGAGACAGCGAATGGATGGGAACAATATATAGATTTTTGGGTTTGTCCGTAGGTGTAATTGTACACGATATGGATGATGAAAGCAGGAGGAAATCATACAATTCTGACATCACTTATGGTACAAACAACGAGTTTGGTTTTGACTATCTCAGAGACAATATGAAATTCAGTCTGGATGACTATGTGCAGCGCAAGCTTCATTATGCAATTGTAGATGAGGTAGACAGTATCTTAATAGATGAAGCCAGAACGCCTCTTATTATATCAGGCTCTACTGAGGAATCCACTGACAAATACTATCAAATCAACAGAATCATCCCACGGGTTAAAAATGAGAAAGACTATACCATAGAGGAGAAGACAAGAACTGTTGTCCTAACAGAAAAAGGGGTTGGTGAAGTTGAGAAATTACTTCACATTGAAAACCTATATGATCCAAGAAATATTGAGATGCTGCATCATGTAAATCAAGCATTAAAAGCACATACCTTGTTTAAGAAAGACATCGACTATGTGGTTAAAGATAACCAGGTAGTAATAGTTGACGAGTTTACCGGAAGGTTAATGCCGGGAAGAAGATACAGTGACGGCCTGCATCAGGCATTGGAAGCAAAGGAGAATGTCAAGATTGAAAACGAGAATCAAACCCTGGCGTCTATTACCTTTCAAAATTACTTTAGGATGTATGATAAACTGGCAGGGATGACTGGAACAGCCGATACGGAAGCGGCAGAATTCAAGAAGATATATAATCTGGATGTTATGGTTATACCAACCAATATGCCTATGGTAAGAAGAGACAACCCGGATGTCATATATAAAACAGAAAGAGAGAAGTTCAATGCTGTTGTTAATGAGATAATAGAGTTAAATAAGCTTGGGCGCCCTGTATTGGTGGGAACTATATCCATCGAGAAATCTGAGCAGTTAAGTAAAATGCTTAAAAGGCAGGGGATCAAACACCATGTCTTAAACGCCAAACACCACCAGAGAGAGGCCGAAATTGTAGCCCAGGCAGGCAGAAAACATGCTGTAACAATCTCGACAAACATGGCTGGTAGAGGAACTGACATTATTCTGGGCGGCAATCCGGAGTTTTTGGCTGCGGAGAAGTTAGAGAAAGATATCCATTCAGAAAAATACCAAGAGACCCTGGATCAAATGATGCATATATGTCGTAGAGAAAAAGAGGAGGTTATAACTCTGGGTGGCTTGCATATCTTGGGTACAGAGAGGCATGAGAGCCGTCGTATTGACAATCAGTTAAGAGGAAGATCAGGCAGACAGGGTGATCCAGGTTCCTCCAAGTTTTACCTCTCGTTGGAAGATGATTTACTAAGGATCTTTGGGGCCGAAAGGATCTCCACTATCATGGACAAATTAGGGATGGAAGAGGGACAGCCCATCGAGCATGGATTAGTCAGTAAAGCGATAGAAAATGCCCAGCGTAAGGTGGAGAGTCACAATTTCGATATTCGTAAACACCTACTTGAATATGATGATGTTATGAATAGGCAACGAGAAGTAATCTATAAAGAACGTAGGGAAGTATTGAGCAGTGAAAACTTAAAAGGGAGTATCGAAGAAATCACAGAGGAAAGAATTGAAGAGATCACCGGGGTTTATGTTGACGAAAAATCCTATCCAGATGAGTGGGATATTAAAGGTTTAAATGAAGCTATTTACAAACAGTTCTCTTTCCGGATAGGTATTGGCAATATCCCTGTTGATAGTTTGACCCGAGAAAAGCTAATTGAATCGATAACCTCTCAGGGCAGGGAGTTTTATAATAGAAAAGAGGCAGAGTTAGGTGAAACCGCTATGCGCTATTTGGAGAAGGTTATCTATCTCCAGGGTATTGACAACCTCTGGAAAGATCATCTTCTGGCTATGGACCATCTGAGAGAAGGCATTGGACTCAGAGGGTACGGCCAGAAGGATCCCCTTCGGGAATACCAAAGAGAAGGCTATGGAATGTTTATGGATATGATTAACCGGATTAAAGAAGACGCTTTAGAGAAACTATACAGGGTTCAACTAGCCAAGGAGGAAGATTTTTCATCACTGGTTCCGACTAGACAGCAACGATTTTTTCTCTCCAGGGGGGAAGAGGAATCGCAAACTGAGAAACAGCAACCCGTTAAAAGGGGGGACAA
>JBAZOX010000279.1:0-3381 GCA_041648535.1 Desulfobacteria bacterium
CGGGATAGCCTTCGTCTTCAGGGACGAACACTTTTACTTGTCCAATGGATTCCTTGCCGTTCCGGTTACAGCGACCAGCAGCTTGCGCAATGGCATCGAGAGGCGCTAACGCCCGTAGCACGAACGGAAAATCGACATCCACCCCGGCTTCAATACACTGTGTGGACACAAGTCTGCATGGTTTTTTGTTATCAAGTCGTTGTCGTACTTCGTCAAGAACCGCTTGCCGGTGGGCAGGGCACATGTTGGTCGAGAGGTGGAACATGCCTTCAGCCCCCAAATTGACTAACTCATCAAGGAGACAGAAGGCATGGCGTTTCAGGTTCACAATACAGAGTACCTGGTCCCTGGATGTGGTCGTGTGTGCTAACTCCGCCCAAGATAAGGGAGAACCCGGGTTAAGGGGCCATTCAACCTCTGTGCGCCGTATTCGTTCAAACAATTTGAGCTGAGGAGCCACAATCGGAGCAGGAGTCCACCCTGTGGGAGAATACAGCTTGATCGGCTCATCAAGCATGGAAAATGCGGGCTGGGTAGCCGTGGAAAGAACAATTGTTGATCTATATTTTTCGGCCAACCGAGACAAGACAGCCAATGACGGAATAGCCAGGGAAATTGGAAACGTCTGTATCTCATCAAAGAGAATAACGCTTCCTGCAAGATTATGGAGCTTTCGACAAGCTGACGGACGATTTGAAAAAAGGGATTCAAAGAATTGGACACTTGTGGTGATAATCAAGGGGGCATCCCAGTTTTCAGCAAGCAACCTTGTGATAGCGATACTTTCGTCGTCAACATCTATGGTCTTGGAGGTATTATCCCCGGTATTTCGTATACCGGTTAAGCTGTGGTGTTCGAGAATGAATTTTCCGATATCTTCTGAGCTATATTTCTTCTGAAATACCTTTCTATATTCCCGGGCTGTTTGATCAATGATGCTTAAATAAGGGATCACCATTATGATTCGCTGAAGTTTGTGAAGAGCAGCGTGTTTCAGAGCAAAAGCCAACATATTGAGTGTCTTGCCTGAGCCGGTTGGCGCTGTAAGAGTAAACAGTCCTTGGGGCATTTTGGCTGCCGTGAGACAAGCATCCAGTAAGTCCGATCGCATTCGATTGACAAGCCCCACCGCTTTCGATTTTCGGGCAAGCACTTCAATATATGATAGCAAGACGTTCAATGACTCGTCGGGCATAAGAGATAAGCCTGATTCACGATATTCACCCTTGAAATGGGCTTCCGTTTCGATAAAATCAGCATCTACAAGGGCTGAGTAGAGCATGCGCACATCTAACATTGCCGTCGCTGGCGGCGCCTTTAAGCCGCTGTAGATAGAGCAGGTAATATCAACGGGGAGTTTGAGCCCATCATCTTCAAAACGATTAATGAGCCGCACCACATCAGGATCAGATAGCCGCAATCCGTGGGGGTGATATGATCCTGCTCTGTTAGGATTTAATTGAGCCAAAGCCTCTTTTTCCGCTTTCTGGAGACCGATATGATGGCCTTGGATAGCCAACGCCGAGGCCAGACCATGGTTTTTATATTTCATCAAAGCTTGCCATGCCCCGAGAGACCAGTGATCAATTCCGTGTTCTTTGCCTGCCAACCTTGCTTGGAAAAGTTCGCCATATTTCCCTAAATCATGAAGTAAACCAGCAAGCTCGGCTTCTTTGGATGCACCAAAGGGACCCGCAAATGTAGCTGCTCTATCAGCGACCTTACGGAGGTGGTGAAAGAGAGGGTCTTCGTTTCCTGCTACATTTTTTGAATGAGCCAAATATTTCTTAATATCTCCCTGACAATGGGCTCTATAGTTCAAAGTTAGCATTCCCTTTAAAATCCAGGCTCACAAGCTTCCTGTAGTGGATAGAAAACAGATGCTTTTCCTTCTCAGGCGAACCATGGATGGCAACTACCTCTCCTATATAAAGGGTATGGTCACCAGTCTCCACCCTGTTAATTACCTTGCATTCATAAGCAATGGTTGAGCCTTCAATAATGGGCGGAGAAACTACCTTTGATGCAACCGATTTAAAACCGGTTTCTTTAAATTTATCCATATCTTTCCCCGATTTTGTTCCACATATCCATGCCCCCTCTCTTTGTTCTTCTGAAGGGAAACAAAGGACAAATTCCTTACAGTGCTCGATGCACTCATGAGTATGTCTCGGATGTCCAATGGATACGGCTATCATTTTTGGCTCCCATGAGGTTATAGTCCACCAGGAAATGCCCATTATGTTAGGTTTCCCATCCTTATCAACGGTAGTAATAAGGGTATAGGGATATGGAGAGCCCAGCTCAATTGCCTCATTCCAGGTTATCTCTTTCATTCTTGTTTCCTCCTTATTTGTGGTAATGTCAGGATATTTACCATGAAGATTACGAAGAAAGACAGTGTGAATTAATCTATGTATTTTAAAATCTAACAGGTTATCGATGAATTTTCAATTAAAATAGTAACTGCTCAGGTGGATAGGCTGTAGTTTAGACTGTAGACTATTAGCCTGTAGACTATTAGCCTACTTCAGCCTATAGCCTACAGACTATTAGGCTACTACAGTCTACAGCCTAAACAACCTGAGTAGTAACTTAAAATATAATCTTACTTGTGGTTTATAGTTTTTTTTGTTACAGTAAACGTAACTATTCAGGCACAAAGAGACAAAGGCATATAGGCACAAAGTTTTAGGAAAACGATCGGAATGCAGGACACAACCTGTCCAAATACCGCTTTGTAAACTCAAAAAGGCTACAGGCTACAGCCTATAGACTATTAGGCTAAATAACTCATTCTCTTTAGATCTCTCGACTTTGTGCCTTTGGTGCTCTGTGCCTTTGTGCCTAACTGAGTAGTTAGCAGTAAACCAGTAATTATGATACTTGCAGAATGGAGATTTAAAACTTTGGAAAAGATAAAGAGGTTGCCAGGTGTATATAATGCCATAACAATCACTATGGTTATTTTGTTTTTGACTTCCGCTTCTGCCGTTGCCGGTGATGGTAACATGGTAATGATAGACAAATTTTCAGTACAAGCGGGTGAAAATGGAGTGCCTTTGGGATGGCAGTTAGAGAAGAAAGAAGGGAAGTCAGATATCAGGATCGAACGCGAAAGGGATAATTTCTATCTTCATTTTGTCAGCATAAGGTCATCATTTGGGGTGAAGAAAAAGATGAAGTTCATGATTCAGGACTTCCCCATCATAAACTGGAACTGGAAGGTAAGCAAACTCCCCGAAGGTGGGGATGTAAGAAAGAAGAATGCCGACGATCAGGCAGCTCAGGTTTATATAGCGTTCCCGAAATTTCCCGCCACGGTAAATACCCGATTAATTGGTTATATATGGGACAATGAAGCCCCAAAGGGGAGTACTG
>JBAZOX010000280.1:0-3367 GCA_041648535.1 Desulfobacteria bacterium
TGCATGAGGATCAGCATTTCCCACATCCTCAGATGCAAAACGTATCAAGCGCCTGGCTATATATAGAGGGTCTTCCCCTGCCTCCAGCATCCTTCCCAGCCAGTAGAGAGCAGCATCAGGATCGCTACCACGCATGCTCTTATGCAAGGCTGAAATCAGGTTATAGTGCTCCTCGCCTTCTTTGTCATAGATTAAAAACTTACGCTGTACTACCTCCTCTACTATCTCCCTGGTTATGTGTCTCGTATCCTCTTTATCAGGTACCGTGGTCATAACAGCCAGTTCCAGGGTGTTCAATGCCCGGCGGGCATCACCATCAGCCATACCTGCAATATACTTAAGTGCAATTGGGTCTATATTGGCCCTGTAGTTCCCCAGTCCTCTATCTTTATCTGAAAGTGCCCGCCTAAGTATAATCTCCAGTTCCTCTTCCTTTAACGGGTTTAATACAAAGACCTTGGTGCGGGAAAGCAGAGGAGAGATAACCTCAAAGGAAGGATTTTCAGTGGTAGCCCCTATAAGTGTTATTGTTCCATCCTCCACATGGGGGAGGAAGGCATCCTGTTGCGCCTTATTGAAGCGATGTATTTCGTCTACAAAAAGGACGGTTGGTTTGTTGTTAAATCTTCGTTGGTTCCTTGCCTGCTCTATAACCCCTCTTATCTCTTTAACCCCGGCCAATACCGCACTAAATGAGATGAAATGTGCCCCTGTCTTTGCGGCTAAAATATGGGCCAGGGTTGTTTTGCCTGTGCCCGGAGGTCCCCAGAAAATTGACGACTGAACCTCATCCGCCTCTATGGCCCTTCGAAGAACCTTCCCTTTTTTCAGGATGTGGTCCTGCCCCACAAACTCATCCATAGTATGGGGACGCATCCGGTCAGCAAGGGGCGCTTCCGTCTTCAACCTGTCTTTGGCATAATGATCAAATAGGTCCATTTGCACGACCCCTGGGGAACTACACAGGTGTTTAGACTGTAGGCTGTTAGTAACTACACAGTCTAAAAGGCTATAGCCTAATAGCCTATAGTCTTTTCATTCTGACTCCTGACTCCTGACTTCTGACTTCTGAATGGTTACAATTCCAGCTCCTCTAAATCATGTATAATGAAGTCCCCTACCCTCTTCTTCTCTCTATCAAGAAAGATGGCATTGGCCCCTGCCTCCTTAGGAGCTATGTAATCATACTCCCAATGATCACCGATATGGAGGAGCTCTGAGGGCAATATATTCAATCTGCTGCAGATAGTCAGATAACTGTCCGGTGTCTTCAATTGTTTAAAATCGGATATCACAGAGAAGTCAAACTTAAAGAACTGCTTGATTGTCTTTATCTTTATATCCAAGAATTCCCTTGGCATGGCTGTAGTAAGTATCAGGGTAAACCTATCCTCCAACCTCTCCAGTGTAGGAATAACATCAGGGAATGTCTCTATCCTGGATTCATACTTGGAAAGTATCTCTTCAAAGCTGGTATCCAGATCGAAGTGTTTGATCCAGTGATTCATTTCGTACCAGCGGAGGTCCCCTTCTCCAACCTTCTCATACTCTGATATGGTATAAGCCTTAGCATCTTCAAAACTCACACCCTCTTTTTTTGCTATGAGGGAAGGAAGCTCTTCCATCCAGATCAGGTTGTTGAACTCCATAGGAACCAGCGTACCATCCACATCAAAGGATACTACCTCTATCTGCTCTTTCATCGGCTCACCCTCTTTCTCCAAATATTGCCGTCCCTACCCTGATTATAGTTGCGCCCTCTTCAATGGCTATTTCAAAATCATTGGACATCCCCATGGAAAGCTCTTTCATGGAGATATTTACAAATCCTTCTCCCTCAATCTCCTCTTTTAATTCTCTCAGTGATTTAAAGTAAGGACGGGCGTCTTCTGGATCGTCGAAGTAGGGGGGCATGGTCATTAGACCTTCTACCTTTAAATTTGTCAATTTGGCGACTTCTGAAACAAGGGAGATTGCCCTATCTCTTTCTATGCCCGATTTTGTTGTCTCCTGGGAGATATTTACCTGAATCAAGACACTGACTCTTTTATCAGATTGCTTTGCTCTCTTATCAATCTCTTCCGCCAAACCTATCCTATCCACCGAATGGATCATATCGAATAGGTTAATTGCCTGCTTTACCTTATTGGTCTGGAGATGACCAATCATGTGCCATTGGACCTTATGGCCTATCTCTCCTGTCTTTTCCTTCGCCTCCTGCACATAACTCTCACCTAAAATGGTTGCTCCTGCTGATATGGCATCCCTGATTTCTTCGATCCCTACCGTTTTAGAAACAGCCACCAGTTTAACCTCACCAGGGGCTCTGCCAGCTTTAAGGGCGGCCTTTTCAATCCTTTCTTTTACCGATAATAGGTTGTCAGCGACTTGAGACATATAGTAATCTCGGTATCAAAAATGTTGGCAATGTCTTTTGGTTGTTGTTAGTTATTCATTAACATCTGATCGTGGAATTCCTATTCTCCAGAGATAGCTCAAATCCAGGAGAATACAAATATTATACAGAACAATAAGGTGATTTTCAATAGTTTTTGGGTAATTTATATTGACTTATTTTATATTATCATCGTATATTTTCACTGAACTTAGAATAAGTATAAAAATTAATATTATACAAGTGAAAATAAGATGAGTACATTAATATCATTGGATATTGAACTAAATGCTATTGAGTCTTTTTTGAGAACTATGAAAGAGTCAGCAGAGTTGGAATATTCAAAAATAAATGAAAAATCTCATAGAAATGAATTTCATCATTATGATGATGAAGCAAACGCATATTTTATCCCTATGCAATGGGGGGAAATAGCGATCCGTGCCTCTATGGGAGAATTAAATGCTCTTATTGAATGGGAGCTTGGCTGTTTAGCTTCAAGGGCTTATCACGAAACCAAAAAAATAAAATCAAATAAAGCTGTTTTTGATCTACCAATAAAGCAACTAATTAATATTATAGAATCTTATTATGAAATTAAACTTAGTAAAATAGACTACTTTGACAATATCTTAGAAATGAGAAATAAAGTTAATTCGTTTAAACATAGAAAAGGCTTCAAAAATCCATTTAAAGAAAATTATACGTCAATAACAGAAAAACATAACATCAGCTTTCAAGAAGCATTTCAAAACATAAAACATGTAAAGATGTTTTTCAATAAACTTTGGAAGGTAACAATAAATAATGAATACCGAGGCACTTCAAAGGATCGCGCGAAACTACCGTGCTTCCCTTGAGCTTTAGCGTTATATATAATGGACCCCAAAATTTGGACAGTGTGTTAAGTTACACTTGGGAGTAAAATTGAGGAGGCCCAAGTGGAGAATTTAAGGAGAAAACACACACCGT
>JBAZOX010000281.1:0-3366 GCA_041648535.1 Desulfobacteria bacterium
TTCTTTCTGAGCATCTCGTTTTTTTCATTATCCCATCGAAAGACATTCATATAATATGATTACGACAATGTGTGCCTTTTGTCAATATTATCTTCTGGGCTTAATGTTCCGGATAAGCCGCCGCGCTGTTTGCGGTCGGTCTTGATGCGGTTGTTATAAATACTTAAGGATTCCAAATGCTCCTAAAAATAAAATTGACAGCCAAACAAATATTGGAAAAATTCGTATCAATATTTTTTGGTGCCAAGGAAATTCTACTGAATGCGGGAGATCGTCTACTCGATTCCCAGAATCAACCCATTGTTTTATATCGGCCACCGCTTGATAATGTGCTGTTGATTCACCAAGGAGAACCCATAGACCTGTTAGTATCGATAAAGTCATCAATAAAACTGAGGTCAAAAGAAGGAAGCGTAGTAATATTTCGGAGGGTTGGGGCTTGCCTTGTAATCCAATCAGAAGGACTAAAGATGGAGTCAGAATAGTAATTGTAACACGAATCCATTCAAGCCTTTTTTGATAAAGAGCAAGCTTGTGTTTACTAACCAGTGGCAATGCTTTTATTATTTCTTCTGTATTGTCCATATTTATAACATATTATTGAACAGTTTTCTGGATAATATCAGGAAGTTTTAGCATAGTCAATAAAACAAAAAATACTTCGTGACGTAACTACCTAAATTCATTATACTATGTAACTTGGATAATATAACTTTCATCGTATTAGTCAGATTCTGTTTAACATACTATGCTCAAAATACCGGACAATATTTTAGTTCAATATGAGGCTATCCTTACAAAAAAAGGCATCCCCCTCTTTGCTCTCTGTAATCTCAGGAACCAAAGAAAGACGCCTTCATAATTACGCCTCTGTGATCAGGGTTTACAAAATTATCACTGTTAATTAACCATCTACTTACCTATACCTCAATTGTCGGGTAAAATCCAGCTTTTTTTGTTATTTTGTCGTAGGGATTTGTGTGTAATTACAAAAAACTCTTGACGCATTGCATTATAATTTGTGTGTCGGGATTTGCAGCAAAGGAGGTATCAGTATGCAGTCTCAGTTAACCGTCAGATTTCCTGATGATCTTGAGCGTGAAGTTTCGAACTACGCAAAGAAACTTCGGCTTAAGCGGTCAGACATTGTAAGAATGGCACTGGAAAGATTTTTACGAGAATCGTATGTCCTGGAACAGGATATGCCTTACAAAAAGATGAGCACTGTGCCGATTTCTTCAAAACCTTTACAGGTGAGGTCTTCACAACGGAACCGGTTTTGACCGAAACTATTGAAACCCTCACCTTTTTTACCTGTTACTCCAACATGATAATGTCCTAATTTACAGATGCTATACTGCCCTCTTTTTAGATTAAAAAGGAGAGTTCACCGGCAGTGGCGGGAGCGCAGGCACTGTTTAGGAGAGATGGTTCAGATGGATGGCTCGTATCATGACCGGCTTCTGGAAAAAGTATCCTGTTGTTAATCGTTATCGTTATGAAAAAATTAGAGAATCCCTGTTAACTGAAACTTAAAAACAGGACATTTCTAAATTGGCTTGACAGAGGGAGGGAGGATTTTTCTTGACAAAAAAAAATGTTTATATATATTAATTACTTTTCCTATGCCTAAGCAGCATAGTTGGATAAAAATACACGGGTAACAGCCGGTTATGAGTATTATTGTTAATGAATAAATGTAGGTTTCTAATTTGATATTAAATATTGAAGAGATACCTATCGGCGGTTTAGATATAAAACAAACCCTGGATCAGGATTGGCTGAAAGATACCCTCCGGGATATTAGGGAGACAGGAGAATGTAGGTTTTCTGCACCTATTTCATTTGATCTAAGGGTTACCAAATCAAGCAGAAATGTTTTTGTACATGGTAATATTGCTACAAACTTGGTGATGAAATGCAGCAGATGCCTAAAAGACTTTGATTATCCTATTCTAATACATAACTTCAAATACACCTTTTGCCCAGCAGAAGACAAAAGGGTTGTTGACGATTTAGAACTTAACGGTGAAGACTTGGAATTTAGTTTTTACCTTGGGGAAGAGATCAATATCGCTCAAGTGATTCTTGAACAGGTAACCCTTGCTGTCCCTTTCAAACCCCTGTGTCATGACTTATGCCGTGGCCTCTGCTATCAATGTGGGACGGATTTGAACAAAGAGAGATGTGAATGTTCGAAGGAGAATAAATTCAATATTCGATTTTCGAAGCTCCGAGATCTTAAGGTTGAAAGCATAAAGTAAGATATGTTAGGAAAAGAGCTACTAAGGAGATTAACCAATGGCTTTACCAAAAAGAAGACACTCCAAATCACGAAGGGATAAACGTCGTACACATGACAGATTATCCTCACCTCAAACAACACTTTGCCCTCAGTGCAACGAACCCAAGCTTCCTCACCGCGTTTGCCTTGGTTGTGGTACTTATAAAGGCAAAACCGTATTGGAAGTGAAGGAAATCTGATGGACTCGTAAAAAGCTCCAGATGCAAGGCGCGCAAATCCTGAGGAGTGAGGCGTACTTAGGGGTACACCGCAACGCCGAAGGATGCAGTGCAACGCCGCAGATGGACTTTTTACGAAGCCATCAAATCTGATCAGGGAGAACTCATGAAAATAGCAGTAGATGCTATGGGGGGTGATTATGCGCCCGAAGTAACTGTAGAGGGGGCAATCCTCGCAGCAAGGGAATTTAACACCCATGTTATTTTAGTGGGGAATCAAGAGGTAATTCAAAGAGAACTCCTGAAGCATAATACTAAAGGCCTGCCCCTATCAGTCAAACACGCATCCCAGGTTATAGGAATGGGAGAGTCTCCTTCTGAAGGGCTTAGAAAGAAAAAAGACTCCTCCATAAGGGTTGCCTTTGAGTTAATAAAAAGTGGAGAGGCTAAGGGATTAGTCAGTGCAGGAAACTCTGGCGCTGTTCTGGCAACGGGTATCTACATTCTGAAAAAACTAGAGGGGGTTGATCGGCCGGCAATTGTAGCCCTTTTGCCTACACTGAAGGGTGTGTCTATCTTATTAGATGGTGGTGCCAATGTGGTTTGTAAATCCTCCCATTTAGTACAGTTTGGCATTATGGGAAATGTTTATGCCAGGTATGTCTTGGGCAAGCAAGACCCAAAGGTTGGGTTGCTAAGCAACGGGGAAGAAGATAGCAAGGGGACCGATTTAACCCGGGATGCCCATGTTGTTTTAAAAAATAGTTTTATTAACTATATAGGTTATGTAGAGGGTATGAATGTTTATGATGGAAGTGTCGATGTGGTAGTCTGTGACGGATTTGTGGGGAATATAACCTTAAAGATAAGTGAAGGGTTAGTTTACGCATTAGGTAATATATT